>CAZGOM010000057.1:0-29939 GCA_964527265.1 uncultured Phycisphaeraceae bacterium
AGCCGTAGGGGAACCTGCGGCTGGATCACCTCCTTTCTAAGGGATAACTTAGATCATGCGCGTTCTCTTTGATGATTGTTCGAACCCCTTCACAGCGGTGACAACAAACATTTACTCTTCTTCGGAAGGGTCTAGAGAAATTAGAGCAATCTCCGCATGTCTGTCAGCATGTTCTCGTCTGCTATCCCGCAGTAACTAGCCAGCAATGGTTAGATAGGCACCCAACTGTCACTTGTCAATGGTCTTCGACCATTCACGGAAAACCCTGATTAATCTCAGGGTTTTTTGTTGGTTTTTAGAAGCCGTTAGACATTTCGAATTCAACCCTGCCGCCCGAAATAGGTCTTTTGATTGTTGTGTTGTTGGTTTTGGCTGGATGGGGTTTGAGCAAAGATTGAAATAGACGTTCCCTGCTGTTTTTAGATTGGGTGGGATGGTGTTTCGTTGATTTAAGTGAGGTTGTGGTTATTCGTTTACCACTAAGTCACTAAGACACGAAGGTCAGATAAGGTGCGGAGAAGAGCGGAGTGTTAAGTCATTCCCTGATTGTTGGGCGTATAGGCACGGAGATCACATGCTTTTGCCTTGGAGTCGATGGGCGTTGAGAATTGCCGGGTGGGAGGATGGGTTTTAGGGTGTTTAAGAGGAATGGAGTGGTATCTAAGTGGTGGGCGACGAATTTTGATGTGTTGGTTTGAAGGTGGAATTGAGAATTGGGGTGGATTTCTGAGCTTTGATGAGAATTGAGGCGGGTTGAGGCGGGTTGGACGTCCTATTGGGGAGGTTTGAATGAATGCGATGGCGATGAAATGGTGTTTGGGGCGTTTGGTTGTTGTGTTATCGGGGGCTTTGGTGGGCTGTGAATGGAGTGAACCGGGTGGTTTGGCTGGTCTTTGGGATGAAGATCTGGTGGTGGAGGCATTGCCGGGGATGGATGCAGGTGGAGAGGATGGGCGGTTTGCCGAGGGGTTTGTGCTGCGTGCTGGGCCTTGGGAGGTCGATGAGGTGTGGGTGGTGGACGGGGAAAGGGTGACTTGGGGATGGCTGGACTATTCTGTGAAGGCACCTGGGCGGGTGGGGCAGTGGCGCGGAAAGTCGTGGGTTTTGAGTTTGGATGAGAAGCAGGAAGTGCGGCGGTGCCTGGATGAGATCAAGGAGAAACTTGGATATCGCTACATCAATACGCGCATCGTGGATGGATTGCGCTTGGAGCTGTTTGCAACGCCTGATGCAAAGGGTCCGGTTGTGCTTGTGAGCAGTAACGCGGGCATCAAGCCGTTGGATGCGTTGTTTGAAAGGTTGAATCGACCGGTGATGACGGGGAGCCCGAGGGAATTGCCGCTGTTGGAGGATGTGAAGATGGTTGCGGTGTTTGATCGGGCCGTCAGATATTAAAGATCAGGAGCAGAGTGGTGAGAAGTGAATCGAATTGTGTTTGCTCAAGTTGAAGTCTTATTCGTGGTACTTGGAGAGGTGTTTATGAAGCGGTCGATATTGATATTGATATGGATGGGGTGCATGGGGTTGGTTTGCGCGATGGTGTGGCTGGTGTCCCACGGAGCTCCAATTGAGCCATCGCCAACAGGGCCGGCGCCAACAGGGCCAAGGGCGAATGAAAAGGGTGAAACGCGGAAGCGTGTGGTTGACGGTCTGATTGTTGAAGCATTGCCGGGGGTCGGAGAGGAGGCAAGGGCTGCGGCATTCACGACGGGGTTTGTATTGTGGGAGAGAGGGACATCCTCTTTGCAGCGGGTGTGGGTTGTGGAAGGAGACCGCGTGACGGCGGCGTGGGCGAATGTGTTGATGAAGAATGAGACGAGAAAGCCATGGCGCGGAGAGTCGGGGGTGATTGATGCGGAGAAGCAGAAGAAGATCCGCGAATGTTTGGAGAGGTTGTCGGATAAGCTGGGGTATTCGTATGAGAATCCAAATATCCGGGATGGAGAGTATTTGACGTTGTATGGGACGCCAGATGCGAAAGGGCTGGTGGTTCTCGTGAGCAAGAATGCGGATATCAAGGCGCTGTATGAGTTGTTTGGAATGATGCCCGCGCTTGGGATGGAGAGGGAAAAGATGCCGGTGGTGGAGGATGGGCGGATGGTGGAGGTGTTGGATCGGGCGATCAAACGAGCGCCGTGATGAGGATTGGTCTTGTTGTTGGAGATCAGCCCGGCCGGTGATGGTCTGGCAGAGGTCAGTGATGGGGAGATTCGGACTGTGTTTGAACCTTTGGCTGGCCGTTTGGGGTGCCGTTGGCTGGTGACAAGGGTGAGGGGCGGGGCGTTTTATGCGAAGAGAATGCAGAGATAAGCGAGCCTGATGGTCACTGACGGAATCTGTTGAGGAGGCTGTATTTTGTGTGGCTCAAAACCAGAAATAAGTTGACTGAGCCCAGGTGCCGGTATTCGTATTGTTGGCACCGCGGTTGAAGGATGTGGGGGAAAGCCCGGGGTAGGTTGCGGTGGCGGAGTGTCCGTCGACGTAGAGCAGGTTGGCGGCGACATCCTCGTAATGGCGGAATTCGACGCTGAAGGTGCTGTAATCGAGGCGATAGGCGCCTGAGGCTGCGTCGGCGAAGTTCATTACGGTGGAGGGGGAGTGTACGAGTTGGGAGTCGCGAAGCCAGTTTGTGGCGGCTGAGATTGAAGGGTGGTGAATGGAGGTGGCGATGGAGTAATCGGTGATGCCGTCAACGTTGCTGACGATCTTGGCGCCGCCGTTGACGAAGTAGGGTTCGCCGGGGCGCACCAGGGGGCATTTGAAAGGGTGTGCGTAACGGTAATATCGGTAATTGGCGATGCTGGTGCCTGAACGCTGTTTGTAGTACTCAGAGTCTGTCTGGGTGTATTGGGCAAGAAGCCGCACATGATCTGTGGAGGGGACAAACCATGACTTCCAGTCAATGCGGTAGGCCTGATCGGCAATTCCGATTTGGCGCTGGCTGGACGCGCAAAGGAGGGTGTAAGCAGCGTTTCGGCTTTTGCTGAGGGCGGGGAGCAGCACCGTAAGCAACACTGCGACGATGGAAATCACGACAAGAAGCTCCACCAAAGTGAAGGCGCGCAATTGACGAATCATTGCAGTCTCCGATGCTTGCGAGGTAAATTTTTGCGTGCAAAAAAAGGCGTGTTGCGCGAGGCGAGATGATGACCGTGTATTGTCGATGTTATCGATTACCGGTTTTTTTTCAAGCATTTTGAGCGTAAGAAGAGAGGGGAGTTCAGGGAATGAAGCGGAGAAACCGGAGATGAATGAGTCGATGGAAAGGGTGAGAGAGTGGGCAGTTGAAGGGATTATTTGAGGGGTATCGGTTGGGATGACGAGGAAGTTGAAAATCTACGAATGTAGTGTGGGTGTGAATGGCACCCAAGAGAAGGGCTATGCCGCCGAAAAAGACAAGTGGCTAGGGAAGATATCGGGAGCTCTGATTTGTGAACATGAGAGTACCCCCGTTGAGGAGATGGAATGAATGGTAGCGGACGCAAGGGGGATTGTTTTTGCAGGTGAGATGAATCAATGGGTGTGATTTGAGTGGGGTGCTGATGAGGAGTTGAGAGAAGGAGGGTGGGGGTGTGACAGTTCACTTATGTCGAGGAAGTGAGGTGATTGAGAGCCGGCGGGACGCCGGCGCTCCCGGTGTGGTGTTTTGTATACGGAAGATTTTGTTGATGGCGGGTTTGGTGGGGAGAAGGCAGAGTTCGTGGAAGTGGGTGGATTGGATGAAAATGGGGGTCCAGCGGGATGCCGGTTTGTGCGAAGACGCCAAACCGGCAGGAGTCGTCACTTGCGTTTCCGGCTAACGCCGTTGGCGGTTTGGGAGTGAAGTGGTTTGTTGTTGGCGTGGGCAAGACGCATCGCAGGCGCGGACGCCTGTGATGCGTCACTCGGATTGGGAGTGTCATAAGACATGCTCACGCGGAGGAGAGCATGGCACGCAGAGATTGATGATCAGCCTGCGACGGCTTCGTCGATGGCTTTGAGTTCTTCGGGTGTGAAGTTGGGTTTATCGAGGGCTTTGACGTTGTCGAGGATCTGCTGGGGGCGGGAGGCGCCGATGAGTGCGCTGGTGACGGCGGGGTCGCGGAGGACCCAGGCGAGGGACATCTGGGCGAGCGATTGGCCGCGGGTTTTGGCGATGTCGTTGAGTTTGTGGAGTTTTGCGACGAGCTTGGCGTCGATGTTGTTTTCTTTGAGGAAGGGGCTTTTGGATTTTGCGCGTGAGTCGTCGGGGATGCCGGTGAGGTAACGGTCGGTGAGGCGTCCCTGGGCGAGGGGGCAGAAGCACATGAGTCCGATGCCGAGGTTTTTGGCGGCGCCGGTGAGCTCACGTTCGATCCAGCGGTCGATGATGTTGTAATTGACCTGATTGATGATCAGGGGTGAGAAGTTGTTTTGTTTGCAGACGGTGGCGGCGTTGTGGGTGAGTAGGCCGGAGTAGCTGGAGATGCCGGCGTAGAGGGCTTTGCCGGATTTAACGATCTGGTCGAGCGCGCCCATGGTTTCTTCGAGCGGGGTTGCGCCGGGGTCGGGGCGGTGGTGGTAGAAGATGTCGACGTAGTCGAGGCCCATGCGTTTGAGCGATTGGTCGATGCTGGCGATGAGGTATTTGCGTGAGCCGAAATCGCCGTAGGGGCCAGGCCACATGGTCCAGCCGGCTTTGGTGGCGACGATGGTTTCATCGCGGGGGAGTTGTTTGACGATTGCAGCGAAGCGAGTTTCGGCGGAGCCGGGCGGCGGGCCGTAGTTGTTGGCGAGGTCGAAGTGGGTGATGCCTTTATCGAAGGCGGTGAAGACCATTTGGCGTGCGTTGGAGTCGTCGGCATCGAGGCCGAAATTGTGCCAGAGTCCGAGGCTGATGGCGGGGAGGAGGAGTCCGGTGCGTCCGCAGCGGCGGAACCATTCGCTGGAGCGGTTGTAGCGGTCTGCAGCGGGGGTGTAGGTTTGGGTGTATGTCATAGCGGATTGGCCTTTATGTTTGGTTTGAGTGCAATCGTTTGATGCATGAAGGCGTTAAAAGATCAAGGTTATCCGAAAGGTTTTGTGAACGCCCGGGTGGGAAATGTCGGGGGGGAATGGAGGATGGGCGACTTGTTCAAAAAAGTGTTTGAAAGGGAGCGCAGACGGGTTAGTATTGGTATTCTGATGCATCCGGGTGCTTACATCTCTTAAGTGTCGGTGTCCGGTTGTTTTATCAGAGCGCCATGTCCGCGCCCTCGTGTTTGTTTTGCGTGTTGTTTTCCGGGTTGTTCATTGTGTTTTTACGAGGCGTGGATCATGAAACGAGACTTATCTAGTCGGCGATTGCGCGGTTTGGGCGGGATTGCAAACGCGTTTTCGATGGTTGAACTCATGGTGCTGATCACAGCGGTGGCAGTGCTGATTTCGATTCTGCTTCCAACGGCGGCGATGTCGCGGCGTGTGACGCAGGGGCAGGTCTGCACGAGCAATCTGAGGCAGCAGGGGAACGGATTCGTTAATTACGCCCAGGATTTCAAGGATCGGATTCCGCCTGTTGGATCGCCGCTGAATTACCTGTGGGACACGACGCAGCACACGAACAACCGCGGTGCGGCGTTTCATCATTACCTTGGCAAGCAGGGATATTTCGGGAGTTCCCAGACCATCACGGAGCAGGGGCTGACCAACACGCGATTTGCCGTGATGCAGTGCCCCGGGGAGGGCGGTGCGGTGATTGATCCGGCGATGTCGAACCAGACGTATTTCAACTGGGTGCGTTCCGCGACGAGTTATTCGATGAACTGGACGGTGAGCCGCTATGCGTATTACGTGGGTTACAAGGGGGCGACGGATGTGTTTCGCGATGGGTGGCAGCGGGGGTCGCCCTTGGTGAAGCCGTGGGACGCGAGCATTGTGTATGACTGCCCGGAACTCGGGAGCGGTTGGGCGATGCCTTATTCGGACGTGAACCAGGATGCGGTGGGCGCGGCGCAGTTTGACCCGGCGGGGGGCGCCTTTGGGGCGTACAACTACGCATTCCGGCACAGCAACCAGACGCGCAATGCGCTATTCATGGATGGGCATGTGGCGGCACAGCAGCACCGGGCGATCACGAATGTCGCGCTGTATCAGGTGTTGTGGAATGAGAATGCGCCGTCGGTGAAGTGAGGGTTGAAGTGTGTGACGGTGCTCACGCGCCCGCGTTTGGGGTGGGCGGGTTATCGTGGGTGTTTGAGTGAGATCCGGGTTGATCGATCCCCCCCTCAAAAGCGGGCGAAAAACAAGACATGCTCACGCAGACGAGAGCATGGCACACAGAAATGAAACGTCGTGGCGTTGTAGTGTTAATAGCCCTTGAGACCGACTTTGGCGAAAGAGTCGACGACGTTTAAGGGGAGGGATTTCCAGTAGTCTTTGAGCCAGTTGTATTCCTGGGGCCAGGTTGAGTTGTAGTGTTCCCAGTCGAAGCGGCCCATGTGGGGGAGGAGCGAACGCTTGTCGACTTCATGGCTGACGGGCTGGTAGCGGAAGTCGCAGGAGAGGCGTACTTTTTTGCCGTTGGAGTTGGGCATGCCGCGGTGGATGGTGTAGCTCTGGAAGACGACGACGTCGCCGGGCTGGTAGTCGATGGTGTGCCACTGGCCGTGCTGGTGTTGTTCTTCGATGCCGGAGCCGCCAGCGCCGGGCATGGGGCGGAAGGGCAGGAAGCCGAATTTGTGTGAGCCTGTGCGGACTGCGACGCCGCCGAGCTCACGTGGAGCGGGGCCGAGTGGGAGCCATGCGGTCCATGTTTGGATGGCGCCGCGGATGTAGAGGAAGTCTTGATGGGGAGAGGTGGGGGGCGCGTCGGGGAGGATGATGCGGCCGATGTTGCGTGGGTGGACGAGGACTTTTTCGCCGAAGAGTTTTTCGAACATGGAGATGATGGCAGGCTCGTGGGCGAGGGCGTGGAAAGTGGGGAGTGACTGGAAGGCTTCGAATGCGGGGGGATAGTCGGGCATGCCTTCCCAGACGCCGGTGCGGCCTGCGAAGGCGTCTTCATCGGAGGTGCCGGGTGCGAGCCAGCCGAGGTCGCGAATGATTTTGACGAATTGGGAGCGGAGTGCGAGGACTTTTTGCTTGGGGAACATGTTGCGGAAGAAGAGCATGCCGTCGACATCGGCACGGGCCTGGAGGGCGGCTGGGTCGGCCAGGAGGGGTGTGGAGTCGACGAAATCGTGGACGTCGGTGAGTGCGGGGATGTGGGGTGCAGTGGTCATGGTGTTTTGATCTAAGAAGGTTGGATGTTTTAAGGGGGATGCCAGGAACGATGGTTATTAGAGCGTGCCTGGGGTGATTCAAGAATGGGTAGGGGCGTGATCATATGGACGAATCCGTTATTGTTGGTTTTTATTAACTGGGATTTCGGAGGGGTGGCATGACTTATTTGCTGTTAAGGGAATCGAACCATTTTTTCCATTCGGGGACGGAGCGTGCATAGGTGTAGCGGTGGGTGGCGTCGTCGCCGGCGGAGATGGCTTGAACTTTGTTGTTGCCGGAGCCTGAGGCTTTCTGGAATGTTTCGACGAGGTTTCCCATGCCGATGGTGATGACTTCGTCGGATCCGCCGAAGTATGTGCGTGTGGGAGTTTGGACGATTCTGCGGTTGACTTCGACCCTGCGGAGGAGTTTGCCGTAGGCGGAATTTTCGAAGTACATGGGGTCGAAGTATTCAGGGCGGATGAGTTTTTTGAGGTCGGTGGGGACTTTGGTGTAGTCGATGGGTTTGTCGTCGTAGAAGTCGCGGCAGACTTGGTAATACTCGTCCTGAATGAGCGAACGGCCCAGTCCCGGGGCGCCGTAGTATTCCTCAAAGGAGAAGACTGTGAGGATAAAGAGGCTGTTGACCCAGTCGGGGTCGATGGGCCTGGGGAACATGAGGAAGCCCGAGAGTGCTGTGAAGCCTTCGGAGGGGGCGGATGCAGTGGCGACGGCGACGTGTTTGGCTGCGTGTTCCTCCATGTATTGGGAGAGGGCGAGGGTGACGAAGCCGCCCTGGGACCAGCCGGCGAGATAGAGCTGGGTTTCGGTGAGTCCCCGGGTTTTCATGACGTGGCGAGCGGCCTGAAGCATGTCGTAGCATGCGCGCTGATGGCTTTCCTTGACAAGGAAGCCTTGTGGTTGATGGGTGGAACCCATGCCGAAATAGTCAGCGCCGGTGACGATGTAACCCTGCCCGGCGAACTGCGCGATCATGAGTTGGGTTTCGGGGGAATCCTTGGGATTGGAGGGGACCTGGGATTTCCGGAAGACCGTGCCGTGCTGATAGGAGACGACGGGGAAGGTTTGGCCCTGAAGGACGGGGAGGGCGAGGAGGCCGGTGGCGGTGATGGGCGCGTTGCCTTTTTCGGGGACGACGGAAGCATAGGTGACGCGGTAGAGGTCGACGGCATTGGTGGCGGGGGTGTAAGTGACTTTGGTGCCGAAGAATTTGGGGGTGTCGACGTTGAGGATCTGGTTGAGCTTTGCGACATTCCAGCGTTCGATGAATTGATATGAGACGGAATTTTGCGGGTTGTCGGGCTGTGTTGCGGTCTGTTGGGGCGTCGCGGCGCAGCCGGTGAAGAGGAACATGGCCGCCATGAGGAAGCAGACGGTGAGGGTTGCGTGGCAGATCATGGATGACAGGTGTGAGGAATGAGGATGGAGATCAACGGAGAGGTTGGGTTGTGGAATCACGTGTTTTTCCATGAAATGGTGACGGGAGAAAGGTGGATGGGGGACGGGGATTGAAGGTTCACCCTACCATATCCGCATGGTTTTACGGATGTGTCTTTCGGGGGTTTACATGCAAGGGAGGCGGCTGATGGAGGAGCAAGAATATTGGAAGGGTTGGGAGGGATTATCTCCGGTGCTGATCGGGGGGAACTTCTGGGACGGGGCACCGGGTTCGAAGGTGGGGCCGCGGTACATTGAGGAGTTTCAGTTTATTTTGGTGCAGGGCGGGTTGGCGGAGGCGTTTGTGGGGGATGAGAAGCGGTTGATCCGGCCGGGGGATTTGATGTTTTACGGTCCCAATGTGCGGCACGGGTTTACGGCGCTGGGACCGGAAGTGCTGAGGCTGGTGGGGCTGAGGCTGGTGTTTTTGCAGGAGGATGTGGCGCGGATCCCGACGGGTCGGCATACATCGCATGAGCCATTTGTGCATCCGCTAGGTGAGCCGCGCTGCCCGCTTGAGCCGCGGCCTTGGAGTTTTGTGTCGTCGCCGCCGGGGAGCCCGATCCGGCGGTTGTGCGAGTCACTGGCGTTGTCGCACATTGCGGGGGAGGGCGGACGGCTGATGGAGAAGCGTGGGCTTTTGTTCATGCTGCTGGATGCGGTGTATGACGCGCAGAACCAGGCGGAGGCCCAGAAGGGATTGCCGGACCATCAAAGGCTGGCGGTGCAGCGGGCGCAGCGTGTGATTTTGTCGTCGTTGGCGTCGGAGCCGGATGTGGAGGCTTTGGCGGGGCAGGCGGGATGGAGCCGTGATCATTTTGCGCGGCTGTTTCGGTCGCAGACGGGATTCACGGTGGCGGGGTATGTGAGGCAGCACCGGCTGCTGGAGGCGCGGAGGCTGCTGATTGAGGGGCGACTGACTGTGGGCGAGGTGGCGCGGGCGGTGGGGTTTGAGGACCCGTTGTATTTTTCACGGGCGTTTTCGCGGGTGTTTAAGATGCCGCCGAGCGAGCTGCGGAAGTATCGGCAGATTGGTTAGCGGTCGTAGAGGTTCCAGGCGTTTTGGTAGGTGTTGCCGCGTACGGTGGAGCCGGAGGGGAGGTAAGCGCGCCAGGCGGCGGAGGGGTCTGGGAGCCAGTCGGCTGCGCCGTCGAAGGTGAGACGGTTGAGTCCGGTGTATTGGTTAGGAGAGCCGTGGGTGAAGCGTACGACGGGGCCTGTTTGCGTGCCGGAGCAGGCATCTACGAGGGCGGCTTTTCTGGTCATGTTGTCGATTTTCCACATGGACTGGCGGAAGGAGACGCCGTTGATGGCGCCATTGACGGAGCCGAGGCTGCGGTAGGCGTAGGTGCCGGCAGTGCGTCCGATGCCGGAGGGGACTTTGGAGAAGGGATTTTTTTGAAGGTAGGTATCCCAGTAGTAGGCGACGCCATTGATGCCGTTTCCAAGCGATGCGTAGGTAGCACGTTTTTCGGCGGGGCACCAGAAGAGCTTGATGCCTGTTTTGGTGTAGGGGAGGTGTTCGGTGGAGAGGAGAAGGCCCTGGCCGTTGAGGGTGAAGTTTGTGCCCACGTCGTGGCGGAGGTTTTCGGAGGATTCCCAGGCGTAGTGGTCGGTGCCTGGGCCGACGTCGATGTATGGACCACGTGCGGAGGAGGAGTCAGGGTTGTGTGCGTTTGGAGGGATGGCGTTTTTGTAGGCGTTGGCGTATGAGGTGATTCCGAGGCCGATCTGGCGGAGGTTGGAGAGGCATTGGACTTTGTAGGCGGATTCGCGTGCCTGGGTGAGCGCGGGGAGGAGCATGGCGACGAGGACGCCGACGACGGCAATGATGACGAGGAGTTCAACGAGGGTGAATGCGCGGGGGTGTTTTTTTGGAATTCTCATAGGTGAATCTTTGAGCTTGATGTGCGAAGGATTTGTTATGACAGAAAGAGGGGTGGAAGGCAAGAGGAATTGCGGGGTACCGCAATAGAGCAGGGGAGGAGAGAGAGGAGCAAATGAAGAGCGGGAAACAGGTTGGCTGAAGGGCGTGCGCTTATGTCGGGAAAGTTTGGTGATTGGGAGCTGGCAGGATGCCGGTGGTCTGGGTGGTTGCGGGTGGGAGGGAGGTGGGGATGTCGTGGTGTTTGTCTTGCTTCTTGAAGTAGCCCCAGAGGAGGAGGATGAGAACGGCGGCTGTGAGGAGGGTGTAGGCGCGATCGCGCTGACGCATGTAAACCACGAGGGAGACGGCGACGCGGAGGGCGGGGGTGGAGATGAGGAGGACGGCGCCGGCCATCATGACGGCCTGGCCTTCGAGGCGGATGATGCCGGAGAGGACTTTGCCGATGGAGTCGTAATAGGCGGACTGGGGTGCGATCAGCCAGTCGACGGCGTTGGGCTGCGCCTGGTAGGCGGGATCGCGCCAGAAGGCGAGCGCTGCGCCGATGAGGATGATGACGAGGCTGCCCCAGACGCCCCAGGCCAGGAGCGTACCCAGGATGACCTCGGTGCGGATGAGCTGGGCGTCCTGCGGGGTATGAGGGGTGGTATTGGTTTCGTTCATGGGTGCGGCGGCGTGGAAGCCAATCCTTTCATGAACATCTGGTAAGCGGTGAACAGGAGGAGGATGGTAAAGCCGGAGAGGATGAACTTGGACTGGACTTTGGGGAGGAGCTTGGAGCCGGCGGTGGCGCCGATAAGGACGCCGACGGCAACGGGTCCGACGACGGCGGGGAGGATCATGCCCTGGGAGAAGTAGAAGATGGCGGAGGCGGCGGCGGTGACGCCCATGGTGAAATTGCTGGTGGCGGTGGTGGTTTTAAGGGGGACGCGCATGCCGACGTGTATGGCGGGGACTTTAAGGATGCCGCCGCCGACACCCAGGAGGCCGGAGACCAGGCCGGCGATGAAGCTGATAGTGAGGCCGAGTTTTGTGCGGTGGACGGTGTAGGGGATGGGTTTGTCGCTTTTGGATTTATCGATGTACTGGTCGTGGAGGCGGAGCTTGTCGGCCCAGGGGTCATGGGGGGCTGGGCCGCGGGCGACGATGTAGCGGTTGAGGAGCATGGCTCCGCCGGAGTAAGCCAGGAGGATGGCGAAGGTGAGGTAGAGGATTTTATCGGAGATGAGGCCGGAGACATACGCGGCTGTTAGCGCGCCGGTGACGGTGGCGGTTTCCAGAAACATGCCCAGGCGGATGTTGGCCAAGCCGTCTTTGACGAAGGAGGCGGCGGAACCCGTGGAGGTGGCGACGACGCCGACGATGGAGGAGGCGATGGCGTATTTGATGTCGACGCCCAGGAAGAGGGTGAGGCAGGGGACGATGACGACGCCGCCACCGACGCCTAAGAGAGAGCCGACCAGGCCAGCGATGACGCTGATGAAGAAAATGGAGAGTGTGAAGAGGGCGGGGGACATAATGAAGGGGGAGATTGTATCGGGGATTGGGGGCGGGATGGGGAAGGTGGATGTGGTGTTTAGATGGGGTGGGGAGGATTTTTGGCTATTGAAGGCCCAAAATGGGTTGTGGGCCTGGGGTTCTGGGTTCTGTTGGAATGAAGTGGTGGTCAGCTTCAGGTTTCGGACTTTTTGCTGGGAAGAAAGGGTTTTTCGTCGTGGTGATGCAACAGGAAGACATGCTCATCAAGACGAGAGCATGGCATACGAAATCCAGTCATTTTTCTGACATAACCCAAGACCCAGTTTTACTTGGGTGTGATGGGGAGGCAGATTTCGAGGATGGTGTCGGGGTTATTGACGCCTTTGAAGCGGGCATCGTAGCGTTCAAAGTCGTAGGGGCCGGCGAGTTTGTATTGGGAGGCGGGGAGCCAGGTGCGGTAGATGTGTTGGAAGGTTTCGCCGAGTTTGCCGGGAAGGGGGCCTTTGTGGGTGAAGACGGCGTAGGTGTTGGCGGGGAGGGATTTGGCGATGCAGCCGACGGGGATGTTATCCAGCGAGGTGACGAGCGCGGCGGCGGTGTAGAACCACTTGAGGTTGGTCATGAAGTCGGCGGGGTAGGTTTGGATGCCCAGGGCGACCCAGGGGTCGACGGCGTTGGGGATGGGGTTGAATTTGCCGTACATGTCCCAGAGCGGGGGGATCTGGGCGCCCGGGTCTTTGCTCATGTCGACGAGCATGGAGACGCCGATGGCTTTGATAGCGGGGATTTGTTCGATTCGGGGTTCGGGAATGGGTTGAGTCATGGTGTATGTCCTGTGGAAGGGGTGGTCAGGGAATCCACTATCTTTTATTGAAAAAGCTGGAGCAAGTCGCAAGATGATGCGCTGTGGCATATATTCTGCATAAGGCCCCAATCTGATGGGGCGTGTGCCTCATTTTTGTGCAACCACTGGCAAGTCAGTGATTACGGAGCTGCAATGGGCGAGCATTTGGGCGATTTCGTTCTCGTGCTCCATGGGCATTTGCCCTATGTTCTGCACCATGGAACGTGGCCACACGGGGAAGACTGGCTTTATGAAGCGGCTGCGGAGACGTATTTGCCGCTTTTGAATGTGATTGATGAAGTGCATTACCTGGGTGGGTGGCCGGGAATGACGCTGGGGCTGACGCCGGTGCTGTTGGAGCAGCTTGCGCATCCGAAGTTCAAACAGGGCTTTATCGAATACCTGCATGACCGGATTCAGCGGGCACGGAGCGACCGGGCGGAATTTTCAAAGTTTGACGATGGGTATCACAAGCATCTGACATGGCTGACGGAGTATTGGGAAGAGTATTACAGCAAGCTGGCGCAGCGTTTTGACGACATCGGCCATGATTTGCCGGGTGCGTTTGGGATGCGTGCGCAGGCCGGATCGATCGAGATTTTGACGAGCAATGCGACGCATGGGTACATGCCGCTGCTGCTGGAGGATTCGTCGATCCGGGCACAGATGCGCGCCGGGATCGCGTCGTCGGAGCGGCTGCTTGGCTTCAAGCCGACGGGGATGTGGATGCCTGAGTGTGCTTATCGTCCGGCGTATCCATGGCGTCCGCCGGTGGTGTATGGCGATGTGCGCAACCGCATCGGCGTGGAACATCTGGTGGCGGATGAGGGGATCACCCACTTTTTCGTCGAGCACCATCTGATCGAGAACAGCCGTTCGGAAGGGGTGCTTGATTCCAGTGGACAGTATCACCGCGTGGGCTGGGAAGAAGGGGCGAAGTATCCCGGGCGCGGCTGGTATGACGTGCATGATTCCTTCTGGGTGAACTCAGACGGCGGGCCGGGGCGCGTGGTGGCCATGGGGCGTGATCCGCGCGTGTGCGAGCAGGTGTGGTCCGGCTCGATCGGTTACCCGGCGGATGGGGCGTATCTGGAATTCCACAAGAAGCACGGCGAACGCCGCGGACTGCGTTACTGGAAGGTGACGGGCAAAGGCGTGGACCTGGGTGAAAAACAGCTTTATCACCCGCCGGACATCTCCAGCAAGGTGCATGAGCAGGCGCACCATTTCTGCGACCTGGTGAAGAGCCGCCTGGCTGAGTACAAGGCCAAGACCGGGCGCACCGGCGTGGTGGTGGCGACGTTTGATGCGGAGCTGTTTGGACACTGGTGGTTTGAAGGCCCGCGCTTCCTGCGTGATGTGCTTTTGTCGATGCATCACGATCCGCAGGTGGAGCTCAAAACGAGTTCTCAGCGGGTGAAGGAAACACCGCCGGACAAGATCGTGGCATTGCCGGAAGGGTCTTGGGGCGACGGTGGCGACCACCGCGTGTGGATGAATGAGCAGACGCGCTGGATCTGGGAAGTGGAGTACCGGGCGGAGGCGCTGTTCGGGAAGAACACGTTTACCCTGCCGTGGCGTGATCCGAAGAATGTGCAGTTGAGACAGATTTTGGAGCACGCCGGGCGCGAGCTTTTGCTGATGCAGGCGAGCGATTGGCCGTTTGTGATCACGCGTGGACAGGCGATTGACTACGGCATCAAGCGATTCGTGCTTCATGCCGGGCGGTTTGAGAACCTGATTTCGATGGCGGAAACGGTGGCACGCGGCGAGCCGCTCAGCGAGATTGAGGAATTCGAGCTGCAGGATGCGCTGCTGCATGACACGATTTTCCCGAAGATCGACCTGACCTGGTGGAATATGTGACGCGGAGTACCGCGTCACATGTAGCGGGTAGAGCAGTTGAAGGTAGAGAGTAGAGCAGCGAACGAAATACCAGCAAAAAAAAGACCGGCCTTTTGGGCCGGTCTTTTTTTGTTGGCTGTGATGTGTGATCAGGCCTTGATGCGCATGCCGTAGAAGGAGCGCCAGACGAAGAACGTGGAGATGAGGAAGAAGACAGCGGCGAGAACGGCGCTCAAGGTGCTGGTGGTGGGGAGGACGGTTGAGCCGTGCGCGACGGTGGCGACGGCCTTATCAAGGGCGGAACCGCTTTCGGCGTTGGCCTTGGCAGCGTTCTGGTTGATGGCCACCGCCAACTCAACGGCCAGGAGGCCAAAGAGCGTGGTGAACTTGATGATGGGGTTCATGGCGACCGAGGAGGTGTCCTTGAAAGGGTCACCGACGGTGTCACCCACGACGCTGGCGTCGTGGAGGGGGGTGCCCTTCATCTTGAGTTCGACTTCGACAACCTTCTTGGCGTTGTCCCATGCGCCGCCGGCATTGGCCATGAAGATGGCCTGGTAGAGCCCGAAGAGGGCGATGGCGATGAGGTAGCCGATGAAGAAGAAGGGCTCAACCATGGCGAAGGCCAGGGTGGAGAAGAGGACGGCGAAGAAGATGTTGGTCATGCCCTTCTGCGCGTAGATGGTGCAGATTTCAACGACCTTCTTGGAGTCTTCAATGGAGGCCTTGGTGACCGAGTCATCAAGCTTGATGTTGGCCTTGATGAATTCCACGGCGCGGTAAGCGCCGGTGATGACGGCCTGTGTGGATGCGCCGGTGAACCAGTAGATGACCGCGCCGCCAGCCATCATGCCCAGGAGGAAGGGAGGATGGAGGATGGAGAGGTTTTCGATGCCGGTCTTCAGGCCGTCCGTGAGCATCATGATGATGGCGAAGATCATGGTGGTGGCGCCGACGACGGCGGTACCGATGAGGACGGGCTTGGCGGTGGCCTTGAAGGTGTTGCCTGCGCCGTCGTTTTCTTCAAGGAAGTGCTTGGCCTTCTCAAAGTCGAGGTCGAAGTTGAAGTCTTTCTTCACTTCGGACTTGATGTTGGGAATAGCTTCGATGGTGGAGAGTTCATAGACGGACTGGGCGTTGTCGGTGACCGGGCCGTAGGAGTCGACGGCGATGGTGACGGGGCCCATGCCCAGGAAGCCGAAGGCGACGAGGCCGAAGGCGAAGATGGCGGGGGCGATCATGATGTTGCCCACGCCCATGTTGCTGACGAAGTACGCGCCGCCCATGAGGACGATGAAGAGGATGCCCATCCAGTAGGCGGAGAAGTTACCGGCGGTGAGGCCCGAGAGGATGTTGAGGGATGCGCCGCCTTCACGGGAGGAAGCGACGACTTCCTTGACGTGGGTGGAGTGGGTGGAGGTGAAGACCTTGACGGCTTCGGGGATAATCGCGCCGGCGATGGTGCCGAAGCTGATGATGGTGGAGAGCTTCCACCAGAGGGTGGTGTCGCTGGCGATGCTGGGAACCAGCAGATAAGAGACGATGAAGGTGAGGATGATGGAGACGATGGAAGTGAGCCACACCAGGGAGGTGAGAGGCGCTTCGAAGTCCATCTTGTCGGCGTTCTGGTACTTGGCCTTGGCGACGGCTTCGTTCAGGAGGTAAGACCCGACGGAGGCGAGGATCATGACCACGCGCATGGCGAAGATCCAGACCAGGAGTTGAACCTGGAGCGTGGCAGCCAGGGCGGTGGCGTCTGCGAGGGGGAGCGATGGATCGTGCTTGATGAGGGTGGTGGGGGTGACGGCCAAGAGGATGAAGGTGATGAGTGCGACGCCGGTGACGCCGTAGGTTTCAAAGCCGTCGGCGGTGGGGCCGACAGAGTCGCCGGCGTTGTCACCGGTGCAGTCGGCGATGACGCCGGGGTTGCGAGCATCGTCTTCCTTGATCTTGAAGACGATTTTCATGAGGTCTGAGCCGATGTCGGCGATCTTGGTGAAGATGCCGCCGGCGATACGGAGGGCGGCCGCGCCGAGGGATTCGCCGATGGCGAAGCCGATGAAGCAGGGGCCTGCAAAGTCAGCGGGGACGAAGCAGATGATCAGGAGCATGATCAGGAGTTCGACGCTGATGAGCACGGTTCCGATGGACATGCCGGCTTTGAGGGGGATGGCGTAGCAGGGATAAGGCTTACCTTTAAGCGCGGCAAAGGCGGTGCGGGAGTTTGCAAAGGTGTTGATGCGGATGCCGAACCAGGCGACGCCATAGCTGCCGGCGATGCCCAGGAGGCTGAAGGCGAGGATGGCCAGGACCTTGGTGATGCTGAGGCCGGCGTTGCCGTTTTCGTCATGGGCGAGGAACTTGAAGTAGACGAACATGACCGCGCCGATGAAAACCCAGAGGAAGGCGAGGTATTTGCCCTGGGTGAAGAGGTAGGTTTTGCAGGTTTCGTAGATAAGTTCGGAAACCTCGAGCATGGACTTGTGGACGGGCATGTTCTGGAGGCTCTTATAGATGATGAGCCCGAAGATAAGGCCGATGACGCAGACGATGAGCCCCAAAGCCAGAAGGGTGTGGCCGTTGATGGAGTTGTTGAGGAACTTAACGGAGCTCAGATCAGGCATCCTGATGCTGGCTTCGCTGGCGAAGAGGGCGCTTGGCCCGGCGACGACGGCTGTTACGGCAGCCAGGGCGGCGACGCATTTAGCGCCGATGCCTACGGGGGAATCCGAAGCACGACCGAAAGCGTGAAGCATGAGAATTCCTATTCAGCGAAAGATGTGGAACCTTGGAACTGGAACGTGGAACTGTGATTTTTCAAACGGGAACCGAACGGAAAAGAGCTCTACACGAAACAGCGGGGTTCAGTGTGGGGCGCCTATTGTCTTGTTGTGTTTATCGAATATCAAGCCGTGTTTGCATGAATTTCCGAACAAGTTCCGGATAGTGGAATAGTTGGGGAATAGTTAAAGGCATGATGGAAGAGCGATTTGAGAGCGGATGGAGGACTGGGGTATGTTGGAAAACAGCCACTCCTTAACCGACAGGGGAATCATGTCACCGAGCGTTATTTTTCGTTTGTGCATCGCCTTGGCCGGCACTGATCCCGTGGTTTTCCGAGTGGTGGAAGTGCCGGCGTGGTTTGATTTTGAGCATCTGCATTATGTGATTCAGGATGCGATGGGGTGGGAAGAGCGGCATTTGTATGAGTTTCAGGTGTTCAAGAATAAGTCAGACAAGCGGGGGATCTGCATCGGGCTGGAGAACATGGATACGGGCTTTAACTCGAATCCTCCACCGTTTTATGAATTGAGCGACCTTCAGCTGAACGATGTTCTGTTGAGCAAATGGGTGCGGATGAAGTACCTGTATGACTTTGGAGACGGGTGGGAGCACCAGATTACCCAAGAGGGGGCGGGGGAGGCAGAGCCAGGGGCGGTGTATCCACGGGTGGTGGATGGGGGGAACGCGTGCCCGCCGGAAGATTGCGGCGGGCCGCCCGGTTATTACCACATGCAAGGGGCCTGGAAAGACCGGGAGAACCCGGATTACTGGTGGGCGCGGGAAAACATGGGGCGGGACTTTGATGTGACGAAGTTTGATTTAAAGAAGGCGAATAAGCGGGTGATGAAACTGTCGAAGATCCGCAGACCGACGGGGTTGAGGATCAAGCCGGAGGTGGATTTCGGGTGAGGAGGGGCGGGATGGGAGGACAAAGAAACTTAATATAAGGGTTGATATATAGATCTAAGGGCTATAGAATAAGGAGGGGAAATGAGGCAGGCGGAACAACCGGGGATCTGGATTTTCAAAAGTAAATGGTTTGCGAAATTTGCGAAAAAAGAGCGAATAAGCGACGCGATGTTATGTGCCGCCGTTTATGAGGCAGAAGCCGGGAACGTGGATGCCGACTATGGTGGGGGTGTCATTAAACAGCGGGTTGCCCGCACCAACCAGGGAAAGTCTGGCGGATACCGGACCATTCTCTTGTATCGCCATGGGAAGCGAGCTTTCTTTGTCTTCGGCTTCGCGAAGAAAGATCAAGCGAATTTGAGCGATGACGAAGTACAACAATACAAAGAAGCAGCGCTGATTGTGTTGGCTTTTTCTGACGAGGAAGTGATCGAGCTAGTGAGCAAAGGCATTTACGAGGAGATTGAGTGCGATGGCGAAGAAACACAAAAGTAAAGCATTGGAAGCCCTTCATGGCATGATGTCCGATCTGCATCAGGCCGGTGCAATCAATAAGCAGACAATGAGACGGTTTGACGAAGGCTGCTTGACTCCGATCCATGAATTCACACCGGCTGAGATCAGGAAACTACGCCAGCGCGAAGAAGTGAGTCAGGATGTTTTTGCGCATTATTTGAATGTCTCCAAAGACCAGGTAAGCCGCTGGGAGCGGGGACAAAAGAAGCCTGCGGGTCCATCGTTGAAGTTGCTCTCTTTGGTGGAAAGGAAAGGATTAGAAGCGATTGCGTGAGTTTAAGGACGGGTGAACGTTGTTCAGAGGAAGAGAACAACAAAGCCCATAAGGATGGGGCTTTGTTGTAAAGTTTTAAATTATCATGACTTGCATCAGGGATGATGGGCTTCGCTGACTGAACCCACCCTACTTGAACGACGTTCATCCGCGCATGTCGAAGCCGCCGTCGACCGTTATGGTCGAACCGGTGATGAACTGGGCTAGGTCACTCAGCAGGAAGAGAGCGGCGGCCGCAGGGTCTTCCGGGCGGCCGATGCGGCCCAGGGGGATGCCGGCGATGATGGCCTCACGGCCTTCCTTATCCATGGCATCGCGGCTCATATCGGTCTCGGTCCAGCCAGGGGCGACACAGTTGACGCGGATGCGGTCGGGGGCCAGTTCCTTGGCCATGGAGCGCATGAAGAGGAGTTGCGCGCCCTTGGAGGTGGCGTAAGCGGAGAAGACGCTTGAGCCGCGCTGTCCTGCGGTGGAGGTGTAGATGACGATGCTGCCGGATTTTTGAGGGCGCATGTGGCGTGCGCCTGCTTTGACGGCGAGGAAGGTGGTATTGAGGTTGAGCTGGATGGTGCGGTTCCAGAAGTCTAAGTCCATGTCTTTAATGGCTTTACCTTCAAAGATGCCCGCGCTGATAACCAGGCCGTGGATGGGGCCGAGTTTGACGGCGCTGGCGTCGAAGGCGTTTTCGACTTCCTGGGGCTTGGTGAGGTCGGCTTTGACGCAGAGGGCCTGGCGTCCGAGGGCTTTGATTTCGGTGGCCAGGCTTTGGGCCGCGGCTTCATCCTTGACGTAGTTGATGGTGATATCCGCGCCGGCTTTGGCGGCGAGGAGGGCGGTGCAGCGGCCGATGCCGCGGCTGCCGCCGGCGATGAAGACGTGACGTTTTGTGAGGTTAATCATATGCGGCTTGTGAGTGCTCACCGAGGACCAGGCGCTGGCGCTTTGTAGCCGTGGCGAGCACCTGGGGGTGGTGTTGGAAGGTAAGGAACGGCATGAAGTGCTGTGAAACGTTGCGTTTGGAGTAGTGGACTTGCAGGAGGTAGCGGACTTTGTCGGTGGTGGAATTCAAGCCGCCGGAGTGCCAGACTTCCGAACGGAAGAAAAGGACATCGCCGGCCTTGCAGAGGACGGGCTGGATCTGGTTGCCGTTCCACTCTTTGACGTCGCGGCCAGCCGGGAAGGTGCCGGATTTGTGGCTTTTGGGGATGACGTGGGTGGGGCAGAGGTCGATGGTGATGTCGCTGAGGTAGTAATGCGCGGTGGAAATGAAGACGGGCTGCTTGACGTCGGGGCGGGCCAGGACGTCGGCGGGAAGGGGGAAAAAGATCTGGTCAGCGTGAATGCCGCGGCCGTCGTGGCCGGGGTAGCTGCGCCAGGCGGTTTCTCCAATGATGTGGCACTCGGGGCCCATGACGGCATTGGCGAGCTCATACACGCCGGGGCGGTCGATGTAGGGAAGGAAGGTGATGTCCTGGTTGAAGACGTTTTTGTAATGGTCGCAGCGGCCGGTGTTGTGGCGGTCCCACGGGTGGGCCGGCTGAAGGCGGTCGATGGCGGTTTTAAGGGTTTGGATTTCTTCTTGATTCAAAACATTGGGGATCAGCGCGTAACCGTCTTCCTCAATGGCCTTGACCATGCCGCTGAGATCATCGAGTTTGAAGGTGGGCTGGAGGTACTGGAAGGCGTTGGCGGAGGAGGTGGTCATGGCGTGTTGCCCTGGTTGCACTTTGAGGTGGTGAAGGGTTTACCTTTTCGGTGCGTGAAGATCAATGGGGGTGGTGGGCGTTTTTGAAGCTTACTGGCTGTAGAGGGTGAGTTTTGGGCTTGAAAACAAGAGATATCCTGGGTCGACCAGGATTTTATTCAGGTTTTTCAGGACAATTCTGAGGCGTATTGATCGTTTTTTTGGTGGCAGGCGAGGGTAATGGGTGATGGACGCAAGAAAAATAGGTATTCCGAACAAACGCGGGAGTCCGCTAAGATGCTCTGATGAGACGAATGATTCTTATGACAATGTTGTTGCTGACGGCGGTCGTTTTTCTGACCGGCTGCAATGAGCCCGACCGCTGGCACGAGACCAACCCTGCTCATGGAGACGAGGCGAGGAAGAAATCCGATTCAACCTGGTGAACGCGGTGCGTAAGGTGCGATCGTTGGCGGCTATGATGGGGCCATGAAACGAGCTTTACTGATGCTGCTGGTGGTGCTGGGTATGGTTTTTTTGGGGAGCGGCTGCGCACGTTTTACGGGGTGGGAGCGGCCGGACATTACCACAGGTGAGCCCGACCAGCGCAGCGAGATCAACCGCGGCGTGCTTGATACGGATGATTCATTCGGCACGGGAATGGGGCATGCCGAGCATCACATGGATTGGTAATGACGCCATACAAATGAAAGTGCCGCTGGCGGATGAAACCACCAGCGGCACTTTTTTTGATCGAGGGGTTGCTTCAAGGCCTCAGCGGGCACGTCTTAAAACGTGCCCTGCAGGCGGATGAATATGAGGACGTTATCGGATGGTGTCGCGACGCTCCCGGTGTTGCGGATGTCCCAGCCGGTGCGGTAGTCCTGGTCGAAGGCCCAACCCAGACCGCCGGAGATGTCGAGCCATTCCCCTTTGATGAAGCGGACGCCGGCCTGGACGCGGCGGAGCTGATAGAAGAGGCGGTTGTCCTCCTGGTCGTTTAAGAAGACGCCGTTGAAGGATTGGTCGTAGAGGCCAAAGAGCTTCCATTCTTCGGTGATGTCGAAGGTGGCGCTGGCGCCGGCATCGACGGGGAAGAGGTATTTGGCTTCAAAGGTCCAGCGTTCAAACGGCTTCCAGGTGATCTTGCTGCGAGGCACGCCAAGGAGCAGGGTGAGTTTGTCGTCAATCTCGGCTTCGTAGCTGATGTAGGGGAGGGGAACGTCGGGGAGGAGGGCGCGGTTGCCTTCAAAACCGATGCCCCAGTGAATGCGGGATTTTTCGTCGAGCTTGTTAGTGAAGGTGGCAGCGCCGATGGCGTAATAGGCGTGGTTGTTGTCGAAGTGGTTGTCGTTGGCCTGGCCTGCGCCGGCCATGATGGAGAGGGACATGTCTTCGTTGATGTCGCCGACGCGATAGGCGCCGACAATGGAGATGTCGTTCATGCCGGTGGGAAGCGCGTTGATGCTGGAGTCGATGCCGATGGAGAGGATGCGGTAGCCGAAGTAGACGTCGGGGGTGGCGTCGGTTTTGTCGATTTTGACGCGTCCGTAGGAGTCGTAATAGAGGGTGTCGATTTTTTCGTTGGCGGGACCGCGGACGTGGCCGCCGTAGATGAAGATGGGTTCATCGAAAGTGTCGGCGATGTGCTCTTTTTCCTCCCAGCGGCGCTGGGTGAGTGAGGGGTCTGTCTGGGCGAAGGCTTCGGAAGTGATGAAGGCCAGGCAGAGTGCAATAAATGTGAGGATTTTGGTGGTGTTCATAGGGGTCGACATATTATCGAAATCTTTGATATTCGTGGTATCAGGGAAAGGCGCAGTGGCGCATCAGCAGGGGCCTTGTTGTTCGGGATGAAAACAAAGACACCACGGCATGAGCCTTGGTGTCTTTGAAATCAAACTGCTGGACACTGCCTCTTATTTGACGGGTTTATCGTTTTCCTGAATGGCTTTGATCATGGCTTTGCCGAAGGCGCGGGCGGTGCGGTTGTCTTGCGCGGTGATGATCAAGCCGTCGACGACGACATTGCCGTTGGCGCCGCCATCGCCCATGTTGACGGGTGTGCCGCCGTTGTCCTTGATGTGGTTGGCATTGGGAATTTCGTTGTAGAACTTGCCGTCGGCTGCGGTGAAGGCGGGGCCGCCGCCGGAGGGGACGGCAGAGCGCTTGCCTTTGATGGGGCTGTTGCCGTCGGCATCGCGTGACCAGGCGAGGGCGGTGGTGCCGTAGCAGATGGCGCCGACGGGCTTCTTTTCGGAGATGAAGGTGCTGACAATGTCGTTGATGCGTTTTTTCTGGGGGTCGGTGAGGTTGTAGGCGCCGTTTTTGTATTTGCCTTTGAAGGCATATTGATACTGGGAAGCGCCCCAGCCGCCGACGAAGAGCACGGCTTTGTATTTAGAAGGGTCGACCTGGTCGGGGCGGACATCGACTTTGGCGATGCCCGTGCCCTGCTGGCCGGATTTTTCATGAGGCACGCATTGGCTGGAAAAAGCGGTCACATCCACGTCGTACCCGGCTTTGTTGAGTTCTTCCTTGGGTTCGCCGTACTCCTGATAGTAGAAGTGGGTGGAGGCGACGATGAAGAGGACTTTGGGTTTGGCGTCTTTCTTTTCGGGTTGCTTCTCAGGCTTTTCATCGGCGGATACGGGTGTGAAGAGTGCGGCGAGCGCGAGAGCGAAAAGGGCGGTGAGAGTCAGGAGGAAGGGCTTCATGGGGGTTTCCCTTTGAGATGAGGATGGAGGTCGGGGGCTCAACGCGGGAGGGCGGAAATGATTGCAGGGGTGTAAAGTCCCGAGTCCCGAGTCGGCAGGAGGGAGAGTAGGTGCGGATTTGGGATTTTCAAGGGTGAATGGAAAATGAAAGCCGCCCGGTGTTTGTTGACACCGGGCGGCTTTATTTGATTCAGAGCAGCAGTCTTACAGCCTTATTTGGGGCTGAAGGGGTGCTTGGCGGAGTCCTTCTTGGCGAGCATTTCGCTGACGGAAGGTTCGTTCTTCATCGCGCGGGCGATGGAGAGCTTGGTGGCTTCGTAGTTGAAGTTGTAGATCTTGGTGTCGTCCTGGGCCTGCCAGTGGATGAAGACGCCGCAGACGATCACAAGGCTCTCGGCCTGGTCCTTGGGGATGACGCCTTCGGCGACGGAGTCAGCGACGGCCTTGGCGACGGCGGCCTGAGCGGGGCCGAACATCTGGACGGCCTGCTTGGCGCCCTTGATGGTGACCTTGGTGATCAGGACGGTGGCGGGCTTGACGGCCAGGTTGGGGGCCAGCACGGCCAGGAGGTTGGAGTGGCCTTGCTTCTGGTCGGACAGGGCATTGGCGAAAGCGATGCCGACGGGGCCGGCCTTGTCGCCGATGAGGAGGTCGATGTGGGCGATTTCGTTACCGTCGCCGACGAGTGCTTCACCGATGTACATGGACATGCTGATTCTCCGAATAAAGGGTTTTGCGGGTTTTACGGCCCCAATGATTGCACATGCACAGGGCTCGACTGCATGGAGCGATGTACGTTTGCAGGGGCATATTAGTACATGCTGGGTGGTTTGGGCGCAAACCCAAGGGGTTTGGCGTGCCTATAATCGGTTAATGGTTTGGTGATATTCGGGTTGCGGGGGTGGTTTGGGGTGCAAGCGGGGCGGGAGGTGGAGAGCCTGTGGCGAACCTCAAACTTATTGACAAGATTCGGCTGGGGCGTAGATTAGGGGATACGACCTGCAACGCCGGTCTCAAGTAATCGGGGATTGTCGCGTCTTTATTATTCGTTTCAACAGAAAGACCAGCCTGATGGCGTTTCTCAATAATATTTTCGGCGGCAAGAAGCCACCTTCTGATGGGGGCTCGGGCGGTGGCGGCACTGGTGGCCTGCTTCCCCGTGACCCGCGCAAGGCTCAGAGCTTCTTCAACCACGCCAAGACGGTGGCGGAGGCGGCCAACTACGATTACGCAATTGAATGCTATGTGAACGGGCTTCGGCATGACCCCGAAAACATCATTCAGCACGAGGCGCTGCGCGAAGTGGCCAAGAAACGGCGCGTGGCCGGCGGCAAGCCGGCGGGCGCGCTGGAGAAAATGAAGTTCAGCGGCAAGGACCCGGTGGAGAAGATGACGCTGGTGGCGGAGCGTTTCTGGGCGATGAAGCCGCTGGACCCGGACACCCTGGTGGATTTCATGAAAGCCACCGTGATGGCGCACATCCCCGAGCATGGCTTGGACATGCGCGAGGTGGTTGTGTGGCTGGCGGATTTGATGCTCAAGGAGCGCACTTTTGAAAAGCCGGTGACGCTTGCGCATTACATCACGGCGACAGATCTTTTGTATGCGATGGGGCAGTTCCAGCCCGCTGTGGATGCCTGCCGCCTGGCGTTGACCATGGACAGGAACAACCCCATCCTGCAGCAGCGCCTCAAGGACGTGGATACCCAGCGCGCGCTGGTGGAGAGCCAGCAGAAGAGCGAAGGCAAGGGATCGCGCGGGAACCTCAAGGACGCGGAAAAACAGGCCGAGCTTTACCTGGACGCGAACATGTCGCTCACAGATCAGCAGGCTGAGCAGCACATCGCCAATACACTCAAGGCCTGGCAGGCGGCTCCCGACGATGTCGACCTGATGCGTAAATACATCACCGCGCTGACCAAGCGTGAGACCGACAAGCACGACGAAATCGCGGCGAAAGTGCTCAAGGAAGCATTTGAGAAAACAACGCAGTACCGGTTCAAGTTTGAATTGGGTGATCTGCGCATGCGCGGGTATGACCGCAAGACGCGTGAACTCAAGAAGCAGCTGGAAGGCAAGCCGGATTCGGTGGAGATCAAGCGGGCGATGCACGACAACCTGCGTGCCAAGCTTCTTTATGAGGTGGGCGAGTTTGCCGAGCGTGTGAAGAACATGCCCACCGACCGCAACATGAAGTACGAGTATGCGCGTCGTCTGCTTGAGACAGGGAAGATCGAAGAAGCCATCCCGCTTTTGCAGGTGGCCAAGTCGGATCCGAAACTGCTGACCAAGGCCAACCACATGCTTGGCCGCGCATTCATCAAGCAGAGCTGGTTTGACCTTGCAATCTCCGCCTTTGAAGAAGGTCTTAAGGGCCATGCGACCCCTTCGGATGCGCTGGGGCTTGAACTGCATTACAGCCTGATGGACGCCAAGGAAAAGCAGGCGGTGAAGAACAACGACATCAAGCCGCTGATCGAGGCGCAGAAGCATGCATCGTTCATCATGCAGAACAACATCGGATTCAAGGATGTGCGCAATCGGCTCGATGGGATGGTGCGCATGATCGACAAGATCAAGGCCGGCGGATCGGCCGGGGACGGCTCGCCGAGCCCGGCGTGACATGCCCGGCATGACATGTTGATACATTGAGATTTGATGCACAGGCCGACGGTTTCGTCGGCCTGTGTTGTTGGCAGGGGGTGGTGCGATTAGGATGCTTTGCCATCAATCCAATCACAAAGTCGGTTCCCCAACGATCAAAACCAAAAAAGGAAAACGTCATGGAGATTTCAACGGGTTTGTTTGAAGGCATGGTCCTCCAGCGCAATGAGAAGAACGTGACAGACACGGCAGTCACCGGGAAGGCCGGGGGGGCGGGTGATTTGTTTGTGACGGTGAGCGAAGGGAAAAAAGCCGTGAAGGGCTTTGCCAGAGCGGTGAAGATCGGGAAGGCTTCGGGCGGGTCGTTTAAGGGTGTGCTGGCGGGGATTCCTGCCGGCGGGCCTTACACCGTGGAGCTGAGCGTGGTGGCCAAGGGCAAGGCGGTCGACAAGGTAACGGTGAAGGATGTCTGCGTGGGGGATGTGTGGATCGCCGCGGGGCAGTCGAACATGCAGGGCTGCGGGAATTATGTGGACCGCGCCAAGCCGCACAAGCTGGTGCGCGCTTTTTACATGACGGACAAATGGGCTGTCGCGGAGGACCCGATCCATCAGTTGTCGGTCGCGGTGGACCCGGTCCACAACGACGGCAAACCGGCCGACAAGGCGCCTGCCACCACCAAAGGCGTGGGGCCGTCGATCGCGTTTGCCAAGGACATGCACAAGCGCACCGGCGTGCCGCAGGGAATCCTGGCGTGCGCGCACGGCGGAACATCCATGGCGCAGTGGAGCCCGGAGCTCAAGAGCAAGGGCGGCCATTCGCTGTATGGCGCCTCGATTCGTCGCTTTGAAAAGAACGGCTCAAGCATCAAGGGTGTGATCTGGTATCAAGGCGAGTCGGATGCCAACGACGAAGCGGGCAAGGTGTTCACGCAGAAGATGCAGGCGCTGATTGGCGCGTTCCGCAAGGACACGAAAAATGCCAAGCTGCCTTTTGTGCAGGTGCAGATTTCGCGCGTGCTGGGCTTCGACTTTTTTTCCAAGAACTGGAACGTGATCCAGGACCAGCAGCGCAAGCTGCAGAGTTTGGTGAAGGGTGTGGCAACGGTGCCGGCCATCGACCTGACGCTGGACGACACCATCCACATCTCCGGGCGTGATATGGAAGTGCTGGGCGGGCGGCTGGCGGATGCGATGGCGACCCTGCTGGGGCATAAGAAGGCGAATCCGCTGCCGATCGACGTGGACAAGGTGACCTTGGGTCGCGATTCGGCCAGCGGCCTGGCGGATGTGCTGGTGACATTCAAGAATGTGGCGGGCAAGCTTTCCGCCAAGGGCGGTCGGCCTGTGGGTTTTGAGGTGATGGACAGCGCCTTTGTTGATTGCGTGTATGACGTGCAGATCGAAGGGCCTGACACCATTCGGATCAAAACGGCGCTGGCGCCGTCGGCATTTGGCGACAAGCAGATCATTTACGGGCGCGGGCCCAACCCGGTGTGCAACCTGGTGGATGGGGCCGGGCGCGCGGTGCCGATGTTCGGGCCGATTCCGGTGGGAGAGCCGCGCGCATTGACGCCGTTTGCGCTGAATTGGGAAATGTCCGGATTTGAGCCAGGCAAGGGCGACCTGACGAATTTGACGTATCAGCAGGCCATGAGCCACACGCTGATCAAGCGGACCTTTACGGCGCGTTTCATCGACATCCATCTGGAAGCCAAGGATCTTGTGGGTGAGGATCGCCTGGTGGTGTTCAAGACCACCTTTGACGTCCCCGAAGCCATGAAGCTGCTGGCCTGCGTGGGGTATGACGGGCCGGTGAAAGTCTGGATCGATGGAAAAGAAGTGTTCCACGACCCCAAGGGGACCAACCCGGCCTGGGATGACAAGGGCAAGGGCCGCTTTGACGGAACACCCGGCAAGCATGAAGCGGTGATCGCGCTTGGAACCAACTTCAACCGCGCATGGGGCATTTTCTTTCGGCTTGAACGCACGGATGTGCATGTCCCGACGCTGAAGGCCAATGCAAGCGCCTACAAGCTGCCCACGCTGGCGTAACATCCATCGGTGAATCAGAAACTTGGGCTTAAACACCCCGGATTCCATAAGGATCTGGGGTGTTTTGTTTTGGCAGTATGTGATTGGGAACGGTTTAACGGTCAATGGGCAATATGTTTGAATGCATGTGAATCACGCGGGATGCGTAACATTCCGGTTATTTATGTAAAAAAGTCTTGGTGTTGCAGTGGCGCGGGATTACACTGCGGTTGTCCTTCATCTCCGTCGGATTGATTTTTAAGCGACTGACAGTGATTAATTTGTGAACGAGAGATCGGGTGTGTGCCTTGCCGGCCGAGTCATTATTCATTTGAGCCTGCTTTGGAGCGAGAACCATGAAAAGCTCACGCTTATTACAAGACGGATTCACGCTGGTGGAACTGCTGGTGGTTATTGCGATTGTGGGGGTGCTGGTTTCATTGCTTTTGCCGACGCTGGGGGCTTCGCGTGATGTGGCTAGAGGGGTGAAGTGCCTGGCGAACCTGAGGCAGACGCATCACGGCTTCAGCGAATACGCCAATGCCAACAAGACCCATTGGGTTGTGGGCGGATACAACCACAATGTTCTTTGGAGTCGGATTGTGATGTACACGCTGGGACTCAAATATACCGGTGAACAAACAGTGAGCATCGGCGCTTTCGACTGGAACGCCGGGGCAGGAGATCAGGGATATGGAGACCCGAGCCTGTACGCGCACAATTACTACTCAAAATCCCGCAAAAACCTGATCATGAAGTGCCCCGCGGAGAACTTTCTGAACAACTGGCTGGGGGAGAATGCCACGTCGTATCGGTTCAACACGGGGTATTCCTATGGGTACGGGCTGGGTGTCTCAGACGATTACACCACCAGCACGAATGCCACCTACCGCGCGCAATGGGGGCGGATCAAAGACCATCAGCTGGAGAAGCCCAGCGGGACATTCGTGATTGGCGACGGGATCATCGGCAATGGGAGTTATGAGTACACCATCACGAACCTGAATCTGGTGAGCGCGATGTCGGACTATCACAATGGGGGGGCGAACTTCCTGTTCACCGACGGGCATGCGGGAGTGGTGATGAAGGCGGGTGCGACGTCAACGATGTTTGACCGGAGGCGCTAGGAAACGGCACAATATCCAATGCCACATCAGGGGCAAGGCGGCCAGAAGCAGCGCGGCACCGGAGGGCTGGATTGGAGATTCCGGTTTCCCCAAGTGTTCCACACGGTTGCGATTTATGGGGGATTTGCTATAGTGCTTTGCTCGGACGTTACAGAAACAGCCTTTAGCCAGGAATTGCCCATGCCACGCGTTTGTGAATTTACCGGCAAAAAAACCTCCTCCGGCCGCACTTACACCACCCGTGGTAAGGCCAAGTACCTCGGTGGCGTCGGTACGAAAGTCACCGGCAAGACCAAGCGCACCTTCAAGCCGAACATTCAGGTTGTCACCGCCGTGATCGACGGTGAAACCCGCAAGGTGAAAGTTTCCGCCAAGGCCATGAAGGCCGGCGTGATCGTCAAGCCTCTGCGCCGCAAGGTTGTGCTGGCCAAGCAGGCCGCCGCCGCTGCAGCCGCCGCCAAGGCCTGATAGCGATAGATCAACTGAGCTCCAGACAGCACCCCTTTTAAGAGGGGTGTTGTTGTTATTTCTGGGGTCTGGGGTCTGGGGTCTGGGGTCTGGGGTCTGGGGTCTGGGGTCTGGGGTC
>CAZGOM010000058.1:0-29344 GCA_964527265.1 uncultured Phycisphaeraceae bacterium
ACGCCACTGAAACCTTCGGCGGCATGCGCGTCGTCCGCGGCTTCTCCCGCCAGCGTCACGAAGCCGGCAAATACACCAACCGCAACCACTTCATGGTTCGCCAGGAACTTCTCTCCTGGTGGTGGGGCCGCACCATCGACATCGCCTGGATGCTCTTCATGCCTGTCGCCACCGCCGGTCTCTTTTTCTACGGCGGCCTCCGCGTCCTTGAAGATGCCGATAAAGTCCACGATGGTCTCATCACCGCCACCTCCGCCCTCACCGTGGGTGATCTGGTCATGTTCCTCGCTTACCTCGGCTGGCTCCTTGGCCCCCTTCACACCCTCGTCGGCAGCGCCACCACCCTGCAAAACAGCCTCGCCGGCCTCGATCGCATCCTAAACATCCTCGCCGAAGAATCCGACATGCCCCAGAAGCCCGGCCTGCGCCGCCTGGAGCGCACCGCCCCCGCCGGAGCCATCGAGTTCATCAACGTCGGCTACACCTATCCCGTCTCCAACCCCTACAAGGGCAGAGACAAGGACAAAAAAATCGACCCCGCCGTCGAACCCGAAAAGCCCAAGGAAAACAAACCCGTCCTCACCAACATCTCCTTCCGCGTCGAGCCCGGCCAGATGATCGCTTTCGTCGGCCGCTCCGGCGCAGGCAAAACCACACTCTGCAACATGGTCGCCCGCTTCTACGACCCCACCGTCGGCAAAATCACCTACGACGGCACCGACCTCAAAGACACCGATCTCCTCTCCTACCGCGCCCTTCTGGGCATCGTCGAGCAGGACACCTTCCTCTTCGACGGCTCCATCGCCGAAAACATCGCCTACTCCCGCCCCACCGCCACACGTGAAGAAATCCTCTCCGCCGCCAGACAGGCCAACGCTGACGAATTCATTCAAGCCATCGGCGAAGGCTACGACGCCCGCATCGGCGAGCGCGGCGTAAAACTCTCCGGCGGCCAGCGCCAGCGCCTCTCCATCGCCCGCGCCATCCTCGCCGATCCCCGCGTCCTCATCCTCGACGAAGCTACCTCCAACCTCGATTCTCATTCCGAACGCCTCATTCAGGCCAGCCTTCAGCATCTCATGAAGGGCCGCACCTCCTTCGTCATCGCCCACCGCCTCAGCACCATCATGCACGCCGACAAAATCGTCGTCCTCGACCAGGGCCACATCAAGGAAATCGGCACCCACCAGCAATTGATGGAGCAATCAGGCACCTACCGCGAAATGGTCGATGTCCAAACCCGCGTTCCCGATCAAGTCCTCAACCAGGAATAACCCCCAATTCCATCCGCTGCCATGGCTTTTCGGGACACCCCCACGCCCAACGGAGCCCTCCCCACCCCAGCAAAGACTCTCCAAAACACAAAAATTCAACCTCACTTTGTAGACCAAAGCAAGAACACTCAAAACCCCGATATTATATAAAATAAAAGCACAAACATAAATTTTATATAATCAAACATTAAAATTTTGATACTATATTTTAATACATCAACCCACAAACCCATCACATTCCCCGTTCCCCACATTCCATGAAATAACTATGGAACTCTCGCCGCTTCGACGATAAAATAGCGCATCCTTCCCTCAGGAGTCTTTCCTTACGCCATGTCTAGCGTATCCACCACCCAAGACGTCCTTCTCATCCCCCAGACTGACGATTTCACCCTCAACGGCCGCGGCGACCACCCCGCCTGGAACGCCGCCCCAACCTTCAAAATCAACTCCCGTGAACCCTACGGCACACCCGTCGGATACGAGAGCCATTGCAAAATCCTCTGGTCCGCCGCAGGCATCTACTTCTTTGTCGACGCAAACGACAAAAAACTCACCTGCACCGGCCTCCCCGACCGTGGTGACCTCTGGAAGGAAGACGTCTTCGAAGTCTTCCTCTGGCCTTACGAAAAACAAGCCTACTACCTCGAATACGAAATCAGCCCCATGGGCTCGGAAATCCCATTGCTCACCACCGGCCACGGCGAGCAATACATGGGCGCCTTCCCCTTCCGTTATCAGGATGGACGCCTCCCCCGCAAAGCCGTCTCCGTCCGCGGCGGACCCCAGGTCCCCGGCGCCTCCGTCACCGGCTGGTCCGCTGAAATCTTCATCCCCAGCCTCCTTCTCTACCCCATGCCAAACATCCTTCTCCAACCCGGAGTCGAATGGCGCATGAACGTCTTCCGCATCGACTACGACCAAGGCCGCGCAAACCACTTCTGCCTCCACGACTCCGGCCCCAGCTTCCACAACATCCACGGCTATCCGAAGTTCCGCTTCGTCTAACCATCGCAAAACCTGAATCCACCCAAACGAGCCGACATCCTTGTCGGCTCGTTTCTTTTTTCCCTCCTAAACATCAAACATCCGCATCATGACCGGCGTGTCAATAACTGACCTCGACATCCTCATGATCCGCCCCGCCCCCCGCGGCCTTACATAAAAACCCTCGAGTCAAATGTGCCACTGGTGGTTTCATCCACCAGCGTCTCGTTTTGCTCACAATTCACACAAAAAGCTTGATCGCAACAAGCCACCCCACGGACGTTTTGGATCTTGCTTTTCCATCACCTCGCCCATTCTCCTTTTGTATGATGCAAACAGAGCACTCCATCCGTCATTTCCCTTCCGGAGCCCATCATGCCGGCAAACAAACTCGCCAAGTCCTTCCCCCAATCCATCCCCTGCCCAGAACCCCTGCAAAAACTCTATGACTTCGAACAAAAGCTCGGCAAGCGCGAGACCATCAGCGGCCTCTTTGAGCTCTCTCTACACAACGATAACGCCGTAGCAAACATGTTCACCCACGACCGCGCCGTCGGCCATATCGCCATCTTCGGTCAAGCCTCCGACGGTTCCTCTTACGCCGTCTGGCTCCGCCCCGACGGCAAACTCCCCGTCATTCGCCTTGATTCCGAATGGCAATCCAACTCCGTCATCGCCTCCGACGCCCTTGAATTCCTCCGCCTCCTGGCCATCGGCTACGACGAAATCGGCGGCTACACCGACCATTCCGTTCCCCCAGATGGAGACGGCCGCAATCCCGAATTCCAAACCTGGGTCAGAAAAACCTTCGCCGTCACCATCCCCAAAATCGGTGATGAAATCATCACCCCTGCCGTCATGGCAAATGACGACCTGCAGACTTGGATTGATCAGCTACAGAACGACAAGTCTCCATCACAAACGCCGCCCTCACATGTCCCCTCAGCAAAGGAAATCGCCCCCAACGACCTGGCATCCCTCCTCGGCACTGACATCACCAGCCTCGTCGAATCCTCCTTCATTAAAGCCATTAACCCAACCACCAAACTCAGCACGTTTTCTAGCAAGTTCCACATCAACCTCGCCAGATTCGGACTGGAAATAATGTCCGATAAATCCCGCAATGTCACCACCGTCTTCGCCTACAGCGGGAACGACAAGAATTTTAAATCACAAAAGCGCTACCTCGGAAAACTCCCCGAAAACCTCACTTTTGAAACCTCTCGCCAAGCCGTCCACGATGCCTTGGGAAAAACGCCAGACACCGGCGGCGATGGCGTCAGAGACAATTTTTTTGACTGCTATGACCGTCCCAGCCACACCCTCCACATCACTTATTCTCCTGATGAATCCAGCATTCTCCTGATCACACTCATGCATCTGAATCTCAAGGTCTAATCTCCCAATTCCTTCCCGCGCTTATCATGTCCCCGTGCCACCCACCGACACAAACACCCTCGATATCTCCATGATGCGCCTCGCCCTTGCCGAAGCCCAAAAAGCCTTCGATCTCGGCGAAGTCCCCGTCGGCGCGGTCATCTATTCCCCCGACGGCAAAGTCATTGCACAAGCTCACAACCTCCGCGAGTCCACCCAGGACCCCATCGGCCACGCCGAAATCCTCGCCATCCAGCAAGCCGCCAGGATCACCGGCTCCTGGCGCCTGGAAAACCTCACCCTTGCCGTCACCCTTGAGCCCTGCCCCATGTGCGCCGGCGCCCTCGTCAACGCCCGCATCCCCCGCCTCGTCTACGGCGCTACCGATCCCAAAATGGGCTGCGTCCACTCTCTCCACCAGCTCTGCACCGACCCCCGCATGAACCACCGCATCGACGTCACCCCCGCCGTCCTCGAACCCGAATGCGCCCAGATCCTCAAAGACTTCTTCAAACTCCGCCGCTCAGACAACAAACCACCTAAGCCTAAACCAAGCTGATCTCCAACATTGGCCCCTCTTCTCTGACCAGACCCTAGACCCCAGATCCCAGACCCTCTCTTACAGCCCTTGCAATAAACAACGCAGGCCCCTTCACCCCCGGCTCAGGCGTAATCGCCTGCACATTCACGCTCCCCGTCTCAAACCCCGCTTCCACCAGTGCCCCGCTAAACCCCTTCGCATCAAACCCCGAGACCGCCTGCCCCATCAGCCGCTTAAAGTCATCCCGCGAGTGCATCAACAAATCGATCACCACCAGTTGCCCACCGCTGCGCAGCACCCGCCGCGCTTCCTTCAAAGCCAGCGCATAACGCTCCACATAGGTCAGCACCAGCACCACCAGCACTGCATCGCATGCCCCGTCTGAGATCGGCAGCTTCGTGATATCCCCCTCCAGCAGCTCCACATTCGTAAACCGCTCCAGCCGTTTCTGCGCCCCCTTCAGCATCGCCGGCGATTGATCCACCCCGATCACCTTCTTCACGTTCGGCGCAAGCAATCCCGCCAGATGCCCCGTCCCGCATCCCAGATCCGCCACCGTCCAGTGGCTGGGTAATAACCCCGCCACCGCCTGCGTCGGAAAGCTTCCCCCGTAAAGCTCGCCCCGCAACTTATCCCAATCACCCGCCGCACCCGCGAAAAACGACTGCGCATCCCCCGGCCTGCGCGCTATCGCCGCCTCCAGGCGCAATGCATCCTGTTCAAACGTCGCCCAATCCCGCGTCTGTTCCCTCGCCAGCGCCCACAGTTTCCCCGCATGCGTTTCCATCCCCTCCACGCTCGCCCGATACAGGTTATTCGTCCCCTGCCTCCGGTTTTCGATCCATCCCTGATCCGCCAGCAATTTGAGATGGCGGCTCACCGTCGACTGCGGCATCTGCAGAATATCGCACAACTCCAACACCCCAAGCTCGCTCTTTTCCAGCAATTTAAGCAATCGCAGCCGCGTCGGATCCGCCAGACACCCCATCCAGTTCAGCAGCGCATCAGGTTGTTGCTCGCTCTTGGCCATATTGCCAAGAGTCTACCCAATCCGGGTGGCACACTGTAGACGTCTTCTTCTACGGTGCCGCACGCGGTGTGTCTTGCACGGACTTTCACTTCCCCACACATCGTCCATCTCCAATCGAGGCACCCGTATCTCCCTCCATAAACAACAATCCCCTTCCTCCACCTCAACTCCCTCTCCGGAAACCCGAAAGTTGCACACCCGCCGATAACTGCAATCGTCACGCCAATTCAACCTCCTCTCACTCACCTGCCGGCCGGTTTTCCGTCGATACAACCATGGATGTCCCTCACACGTTCAACATGCATCACCCTCGCGTGCGTCGCCGCAGCAATGGCAATCGCGTTCTATGCAGCTTACTCCTTTACACCCACCGCATACATCGACAATGCCTCCGGAGACCTCTGCCTCCGCTGGGGCTTCCAGTCCCGCACCATCGCCTTGGCGGCAAAAAGCCCTGGTGAGGTCTTCTGTGAAGGCCGTGTCTGGCAGTGCGTCCAACGCGGCTCAGATGCCTACCTTGTCATCACCATCGCAAACTCCTCACGCAACAACAACGGCGAAGGCTACTGCGGGTGCGGCATCGAAGAATCCCTTTACTGGATCAAACTAAACAACCATCTCAAACTCCAGGCCAGCCAGAACGCTCTCATCGATTCATGCTACGAAAACATCTACAAAGAAAGCGTCACCACGCAAAATACGCTTCTCTGCTTCCACTACGGCTCATCAAAATGCGACTTCCACGCAAGTTTCAATCCAGCCAAACCTCAAGCAGGCCTTCATATCTACACCACGCCGCCCCAACTCTAAAAAGACCCAATGCCCACCCCCTCTTCCTTATCTTAACTTCGTGGCTTGGTGTCTTAGTGGTAAACGATCCACCCAGATCCCCCATCTCCATCCACCCAAAATGACACGACCCGGCGTTTAAGCCGGGCCGTGCCCCCAACCTCGAACAGTCTGTATCCGCACCCTTTACTTGGGCACGTAGAACGTCACCGGCGAAAGCAGCCCGCCGGTTCCCAGTTCATTCAGCGTCGTACGTGTCGATTTAATGGTGATCTGGTTCTCACCCGCCACCAGCAGACCCGTCACATCAAACGATGCCGGCTCGCAATAGCTCTCAAACGCCGTCTTTTTACCCTTGGGGTCCACGTACGGCGCAGGCTTTCCATTCACCCACACCTCCGCCGTCCCGTCGGTCGAACCAATCCACGCCATGACTTTCTTGCCTGCAGGCACTGCAGGCACCTTCACGTTCACGCGATACCAGCCCGTGCCCATGTAGTTGTGCAGGCCCAGGGCCGACCATGTATCCACGCACACATCAATCTCCTTCCACGCTTTGTCGTTGAAGGAAGCATCAAACCACTTTTCCTTGTCCCCAACTTTCTTGGGGTCGCTGACGAACTTAAACGTCCGGATCGGCTTCTCCAGCAGCACCTGCGTCTGGTTCGCCACCCGGTCCGCATCCTTATGTGTCGCCTCGTAAAACGCTCCAAAGTAGGCGTTGTTGATCGTCCCCTGGCGGCTCCAGCCAACCTTGCCGAATGCATAGTTCGCCTTGTACTTCTCACCCATCTCCTTCATCCGCGCAAGGTACGCATCGGATTCCTTGGCAAGCGTTTTCCAGTTCCCTTCCGCCAGTTCGCGTCGCATCTGCATGAAGTCTTCAAACAGCTTTAAAGATTCGTCCGCCATTGCGATGCGGTCCTTCTCCATCTGCGTCTTGGCCGCGGCTTTCCCCGCGTCCATCAGCACGCGCGCCTTCTTCATGTTCTCCAGGTTCCAGCGCCGCAGATGTCCAAACCCGCAGCCGGAATATTCCGGCACGCCGTACCAGACTTCATCGATAAACGCCCAATACGCTCCCATCTCCTTGGCCGCGTTCCCATAGAACTTCGTGTTCAGTTCATCAATGATCTGCTTCGGGTCGCGCGTCGGGTCCCACGCCAGGCTGAAGCCCAGTGCATACGCATGAAAGCTCGACTCAAAATTCGTAATCGTCTCCGGCTGCCACATCACGCAGTTGCCATGCTTGTACACGTATGGAATATCCTCCGACCACTTTTTGATCATTGGATTCGGGCCGGACAACTCCGCCAGGAACCACGAATAGAAGTAGTACGAAGTCTTGGGCGCCGCCTTCGCCCATCCCTCCACGATAAACCGCAGATCCTTGTTGTTGGGCACCCGGTCATCATTCATCGGATGCGCACGGCTAAACGTGATCGGCGCAATCTGCGGAATAATGTGCCCATCCACCTTCTCCCGCACCGGCGGCCTCGAATAAGGCACATACGCCAGCATCCCAAACTGAATATTCGGATACTTCGCATTCACCCGCCGGGCGATCTTGTTGCATGCCCACACCAGCCGATCCGTCAGCGACACCGCCTGCATGCTCGCATCAAAGTCCCCCGCATCCAGCGCCTGGTCTGCCGCGGAATTGTCGTATCCCAATCCGTCGTCTGGCGAAAGCGAATACGTCAGCGTCTTCGGGTTCTTCTCGATCTGCGCAATGATCTTGTCGCCGATCGCATCCGTCAGCCCCGGCGCGGACCACTTGAGCCGATGCTCATGCGGCTTGCCGTCCACCGTCGCCTTCCACTCCGGATGCGCCTCCCGATCCTTCTTATCCAGATACATCTCAAACGCATGCCCCGCACTCAAGAGCAGCCCCCCAATGCGGTTGCGCCGTCCGTACTCATTATCCGCGTACCAGACAAAACGCCCCTCGGTGTAAGGATGGCCTGAATAGTCCGCGTTCGCCAGCGTCACTGTCGCGCTCGTCGGCACGCACCAGCCCAGTTCGCCCGGCATATACATCCGGCATCCCAGCCGCTCCAGCAATTCATAAATCGCGTAGCTCGTCGCCAGGTCCGATTCCCCAATCAGACCGATCGCCTCCGGCGTCACCACGTAGCGGAATCCCTGTTTCAACTCAAACGATTTGGCAGGCTTGCCAAACTTCGCCTCACCCAGCGACCCCACCAGGATCGGCTTGCGCGTTTCACCGGGCTTGGGTGCTCCCGACACGATCTCCACCTTCGCACCCGAAATCTTCTCCAGCGTCGCAGACAAATCCTTCACCGATTCCCGCAGCCGGATTCGGTTTGCTTTCGCATCCGTGGCAAGGCCCCAGATGTTCGCCGGCTCCTTGTCCGTCTCCGCCATCACCTCGGCAGGAACGCAAATCACAAACCCCGCCTTCCCCTCCTTGATCAACGTCGTCCGCCCGCCCGTCGCCCCCGCCTCCGGCGGCTCCGTCGCCTGCGCGGCACATCCCGCTGCGCCAGCCATCACCACCGCAACCAAAGCCACCAGCAACGTCTTCATTCGCATCATCGAAGTGAACCGCTTCATGCATTCCTCCTAAAAAAACTGACGTATCACCATGCTACCAACAGCACGCCAAACTCTATCCCTCTGACCAGAACCCAGAACCCAAGACCCAGAACCCATCCTTTTCTTCAAGGCTGATAAACCGTCACCGGCCCAATCAGCCCGCCAGTCCCAAGCTCATTCACCGCCGTCCGCGTCCCCTTGATGGTGATCTGGTTCGCGCCTTCCACCAGCAAGCCCGTCGCATCAAACGACGCCGGCATGCAATAACTGTTGAACTCCTTCAGCTTCCCCGCCGGATCGACATACTCAGCCTTCTTACCATTCACCCACACCTCCGCTGCCCCGTCCGTCGCCCCCAGCCACACCATGGTCTTCTTTCCAGTCGCCACCTTCGGCACAATCACCGTCGTCCGATACCAGCCCGTCCCCAGGTAGTTGTGCAGCCCCATCGCGGACCACGTCTCCACGCACACATCCGTCTCCTTCCAGGCCTTGTCGTCAAAGCCCGGCTCAAACCACTTGCCTGCATCCCCTGCCTTCTTTGGATCGCTCACAAATTTGAATTTCCGGATCGGCTTGTCCAACAGGATCGTCGCTTTGCTCGCCAGGCGTGCCGCATCCTTGTAAGTCTGATGATAAAACCCATCGAAATACGCATTGTTCACCGACCCTGTCGAAGACCAGCCCACACGCGCAAAAGTGAAGTTCGCCTGGTGCGTCACACCCAGCTCTTTCATCTTCGCCATGTACGCATCCCCTTCTGTCGCCAGGTTCGCCCAGTTCCCCGACGCTAGGTCCTGCCGCATCATCATGAACCGCTCAAACAGCTTCAGCGACTCATCCGCCAGCAGAATCCGGTCCTTTTCCGCCTGCGTCCTGGCCGCGGCTTTGCCCGCATCCAGCAGCGCCCGCGCCTTCTTCATGTTCTCCGGCGTCCACCGCCTCATATGCCCAAACCCGCAACCCGAATATTCCGGAATCCCGTACCACACCTGGTCCACGAAATCCCAGTAAGCAGTCATCTCCTTGGCCGCATTCCCATAAAATTTCGTATTCAGCTCGTCCACAATCTGCTTCGGGTCCCGGTTGGGGTCCCACGCCAGCCCAAACCCCAGCGCATACGCATGCACGCTCGTCTCAAAATTCGTCAGCGTCTCCGGCTGCCAGAAGTAGCAGTTCCCCCTCTCATAGATGTATGGAATATCGTTCGACCACTTCCTGATCATCGGATTGGGCCCCGAAAGCTCCGCCAGAAACCATGAATAGAAGTAATACGCCGTGCGCGGTGACGCCTTCGCCCACCCCTCAACGATGTACCTCAGCGCCTTGTTGTTCGGCTCCCCGTCATCACTCATCGGGTGCGCGCGGCTAAACGTGATCGGCGCAATCTCCGGCACAATGTGCGCATCCACCTTCTCCCGCACCGGCGGCCTCGAATAAGGCACATACGCCAGCATCCCGAACATGATGTCCGGCCTCTGCGCATTCACCCGCTTCGCCACCTTGTTGCAAGCCCAGATTAAACGGTCGCTCAAGCTCACATCCTGAATGCTGTCGTCAAAATCCCCCGCATCCAGCGCCCTGTCCTCCGCAGAATTGTCATAACTCAATCCGTCATTGGGTGAAAGCGAAAACGTCAGGTATTCCGGATACTTCTTGCTCTGCTCCAGAATCCGATCCGCAATCGTCTCCGTCACCGCCGGCACTGACCACTTCAGCCGATGCTCGTGCGGCTTGCCATCCACCGTCGCCCGCCATTCCGGGTGCTTCTTCCGGTCCTCTTCCGTGATGTAAAACTCAAACGCATGCCCCGCCGCCAGATACAGGCCCCCCAGCCGATTGCGCCGGCCATAATCCGCATCCCCAAACCACACATAACGCCCATACGTATAAGGATGCCCCGAATAATCCGCATTCGCCAGCGTCACCGTCGCACTCGTCGGCACGCACCAACCCAGTTCCCCAGGCATATACATCCGGCATCCCAGACGCCACACCAGCTCATAAATCGCGTAGCTCGTCGCCAGATCCGATTCCCCATACAAACCCACCGCCTCCGGCGTCACCACATACCGGAACCCCTGCTTGAACTCATAAGGCGTCTTCACCGGCCCAAACTTCGCCTCCCCCAGCGCCCCCACCAGAATCGGCTTGCGCTTATCCCCCGCCTTGGGCGCACCCGCCACAATCTCCACTTTCGCCCCCGAAATCTTCTCCAGCGTCGCCGCCAGGTCCTTCACAGACTCCCTCAGCCGCGCCCGGTTCGCCTTCACGTTGTTGTAGGTGTTCTGATAGTTGGCGGTGTTTGCTTCCTTCTCAGTCTCCCCCATCACCTCCGCCGGGGCATAAATCACAAACTGCGCCGCCCCCTCCTTCACCACCGTCGTCCGCCCCCCCGTCGCCCCCGCCTCCAGGCTCAATGTTTCCGCCGCCCCAGCCTGGCACCCCGCCAATCCGATCAGCACCGCCGCAAACAGCGCTGATGCAAAACACGTCAATCGAGGAAACCATTTGGATCGCAACATGGTGACTTTTTCCTTAACGATTTAAAGCAACAGCGCCATTCTTACAGCTTATCATCTGAACAATTGATGATCTTAACCTAAAAAAGTTCCACTTAAATTCAATTTTTATCAGTTCAGCGCGTTAACCCGGATTATTCATGCACGTCCAGGCTGCGGAGTATCGGGCTGCCGGAGGGCTTCGAAAATGCCGATACCATCCCAGGCGAATGCCCTTATGATCTATGGACATACCGCGCGGCCACGCGTGGACACCCGACAACCCGCCACCCGACAACGCGGGAGCGTGGGCCAATCGTCAAATGCAATCGCCCTGCCACCATACCGCGCCCGCTTGACGCCCCTGCCAACCCGGGGCTAACATACCCCTACGGTTCCCACCCGCTCGATCGGGACGGAATTTATTTAGGATTCTCAGGCATGCAGGCCAATGTCAGGGCCGCCGCCTTAATACACCGGAAAGAGCGCTCTCGAAGCGTTTCCCCGGCGCTCGGGCAACCGGGTGATAGATGCAGCGACGGTTAATAGCGTTTACAACAGCTTTGAAACGGGGTTCACGAGAAAGTCGAACGGCCACAATCGTTCTAAGGTCTTAAAAACCAATAACTTGCAACTCACCCACCTTCACGCCGACGCCGACTTGGACGTCCCTCGGTTTGAAGGATCGTTTCACCGCAACGCCTAAACCGTTACCGCATTGAACGCGCCCTGACAGGCCATGATTGGATCATGGCCAAGGCTTTTTGCATGTCGCTTTCCTCGGCGACCTCAGCCGAATTACATAAAGTCAGGTGCACAAAATGATTGTTTTAGCCGCTGGACTCTTTGAAAACGCCATCGTCGAGGCCGTTGTCATCGTCCTTGGAATCATCGTCGGCGCTGTCGGCGCCCTCCTCATCGCACGCATGATGGGCCTCCAGGCCATTACCGACGCCAAAAAACAGGCCGACAAGATCCTCGAAGGCGCTGAAGCCCAAACCGAATCCGTCAAAAAGAAGGTCGAACTCGACTTCCGCGAGGAAATCGCCCGCCGCCGCCTCGATTTTGAAAAAGAAACTGAACAAGCTCGCACTGAACTTAAGGAACAGGAACGCCGCGTCGCCAAACGCGAAGACAACCTCGACCGCAAGCTCGACATGCTCGCCACCAAGGAAAAGCACCTCGACGACACCGACGGCAAGATCAAAAAACGCGAAGCCGTCATCGCCGAGAAGGAATCTCAAATCGATGGCCTCGTTCAGCAAAAGCGCGATGTCCTCGACAAAGCCGTCGCCGAGCAAAAGCAAGTCCTGCTTCGCCTTTCTGGCCTCTCCGCTGAAGAAGCAAAGAAGGAAGCCATCCGCATCATGGAACATGATGTCGAGCGCGAAGCCGAACTCCTGATCCAGCGCCGCACATTAAGGGCAGAGGAAGAAGCCAAGGACATCGCCCTTAAGATCACCCTCCAGGCCATCCAGCGCTACGCCTCCGAACACACCGCCGTCAGCACCGTTAACGCCGTCGCCATCCCCTCGGATGACCTCAAGGGCCGCGTTATCGGACGTGAAGGCCGCAACATCCGCGCCTTCGAAAAGGCCACCGGCGTTGACGTCATCGTGGACGACACCCCCGGCGTCATCGTCGTCTCCTGTTTTGACCCCGTCCGCCGCGCCATCGCCGCCGAATCCCTCTCCAAACTCATCGAAGACGGCCGCATCCACCCCGCCCGCATCGAGGAAATCGTCGAGCAGGTCGGCAAAGACATGCAGCAGCGCATCGTCAAGATCGGTAAGGATGCCTCCATTGAGGTCAATCTCCCCAGCATCCACCCCAAGATCAACGAGATGATGGGCCGCCTCCAGTACCGCACCAGTTACGGTCAGAACATCCTCCGCCATTCCATCGAAGTCGGCTTCCTCTGCCAGGTCATCGCCGACGAACTCGGCTTAAATGGTGAACTGGCAAGGCGTTGCGGCTATCTCCACGACATCGGCAAGGCCATGGACCATGAAGTCGAAGGCGGCCACCCCGCCATCGGTATGGAATTCGCCAAGAAATACGGCGAGTGCGAGGAAGTCTTAAACGCCATCGGCGGCCACCATAACGATATTCCTTCCACCAGCCCCTACACCCCCATCGTCATGGCCGCCGACGCCATCTCCGGCGCGCGCCCCGGTGCACGCCGCGAAACCCTTGAAAAGTACGTCAAGCGCCTCGAACAGCTCGAAGGCATCGCCACCTCCATGAAGGGCGTCCGCCAGGCCTTCGCCATCCAGGCAGGCCGCGAAGTCCGCGTCATCGTCGACCCCGAACAAGTCGACGATCTCGCTTGCAACGCCCTCGCCCGCGACATCGCCAAGCGCGTCTCCGAGGAAATGACCTTCCCCGGCGAAATCCGCATCACCGTCCTGCGCGAAATGCGCACAGTCGAATACGCCCGCTGATACGACGGCAACCAGTAAATCGCACAAAACAGCACGCCCAAAGGCGTGCTGTTTTGTTTTCCTTCCCTTCTATTTCGTCCGCCAGAACATCCACCCCGCCGCTCCCGCCAGCCCAGCCGCAATCAACATCGCCCCATTGGCCGAAAAATCCATCAACCATCCCACTCCCAGCGGCACAAGGCCAAACACCCACCCCACCGAGTAAAACGCGGTCAGATGCCGATGCGTCTGCCCGCTTCCCGCATGCCTCAACACCGCCACGATTGAAAACGAATACAACGAAATCGACTGCCCCACCATGAGCAGTGGAACCAACTGCCACGCCCCCCAGCACAACGGCGCAATCAGCAACCCCAACCCCACAAGCCCCGCCAGCATCACGCAGATGTGCTGCGCCGTCACCCGCTTGGAAAGCCGCGCAGACACCAGCACCACCGGCACGCCCATGCAGGCTTTGAGACCCACCAGCCAACCCACTAAGCCCGGGTCAAACCCCCGCTCCTTCATCGCATATGACAACGCCACCGGCCCGATCGATACCACCGTCAACCCTACGCACGACGCAAAAATCGTCCATCGGAATGCCGCATCACGCACCACCAGACCCACCACACCTGCCGCATAAGCTTTAAATGTCTCCCGCGGCGCCTCCTCCGCCTCCATCCGCGGCTCGCGATACAGACAAATGCAGACCACATACAACGCCGACGCCACCAGAAACAGTGTCAGCGCCGCCGCGTAATTCAGCGGGTATGCAAACGGGCCCTGCGGGCTCAGCAGCCAACCGCCCACCGCCCCCGATGCCACCGCACAAACCAGCGACACTCCCGTCGCAAGGCTCACCAGCCTTGCGCGCTCACGCTCGGCTATCACACGCGCAAACAGATCCCAGCAAGGCAGCACCGTCACCCCCGACGCCAGGGAGTACATCAACGTGCTCGCAAACACGCTCCACAACAACACTTCACGTGACGCCCCCGCATACAGCGGCACCAGAATCACCAGCATCATCGTCAGCGTCAGCACACACGTCCACGCATATAACGGCTTGCGCGCCATCGAGTCCCGCAGCCACCACCCCATCGCGATCACCGGCAGGTAAGCCACGCTCATCGTCGCCACCATCGGAAAAGACACCAGCCACCCCGGCGCCTCCAGTTTCAAAAGCAAACTCGGAACCACCACCCCCATATCCCCAAACGTGGAAGCCAGCGCCGCCAGCACCACCGACACCAGATAAACACCTGAATTCCACTTCAGGTGCTCCTGTTGCTCGCGCAAAAAACCTTCGTTGGCAACCACCCCTGCTCCGTTCTGGTCGTCGACTTTCGCTTCTTTCGGACCAGACCCTAGACCCTAGACCCCAGACCCTTCTGCCGGTCAATCGCCCCTGCAATCTCCACCCTCATCTCCTCAAAAGAATTCAGCGGCTCGCTCGCATTCTGGATCGGCGAAATCTTCCCCGTCGCCACATCAAAATCCACTGCTCCGTATTTCACCGCGTCCTGCCGCCCCGTCAGCAGATGGTCATACGCATCACCTGAATTAAAGTGCCAGAACTCAAATGGATACTCCACAAATCCGTGAGCCCGCATCACCTCCACCTGCTTAAGCCGCGCCGCCATCGCGCTCGCTTCCACAAACGGCGAAAACATCGGTGTCACCTCGCTGATCTCCAGATACGGCTTCCCGCGGCTTATCTCCCTCCCCGTCCCCCGCTCAAACAAACTGATGTCGATCGCGCTCCCAGACATATGCGTCCCCACCTTCGGGCAATACGCGATCATCGACTTGCACCGGTGAAACATGAACTCCGGCGTCGGCACCTGCCCCCCAAGCTCCCACATGCACGTCTTGAGCACCGCATCAAACACCAGCGGCTGGCGCCCTACGAACTTCTGCATCTCCCGCGAACGAAACCCATCCTCCACCTTCATCACCCAACCCATCGCATTGAATTCCCGCGCCGCCCCGATGAACCCAGGAATCTGCCCCTCCCGCAGGTAATAAAGCCGCGGCAATCCCTGCACGTGCGGCTTATCCGAAAACCACACCTCCACCCCCGCCTCCTTCGCCGCCGTCGGCAAATGCACCAACCCCTCCCCGCACTCCCTCACCGGCCACGTCCGCACCCGCTCCATAAACAGCACCGCAAGCTCCACCTGCTGAGTCCAGTACCAACGCCGCATCTGACCGTCACGTGTGTTTTCCATGGGCGACCATACTAATCACAACCTCACCAACAAAAAACCCGGCCCAATCGGGCCGGGTTTTTCTTAATCGTTATTCAACACGGCTCAACCAACCAAGCCGTCCAGAACAGTCGCGTAATCCTTCTTGGCGCGCACGCCGATGAACTGCTGCTTCACCTGGCCGTCCTTGAACACCAGGACGGTCGGGATCGACGCAATGTTGAACCGCATCGCCAGCGCCTGCGCGTTGTCGACGTTCACTTTTGCAACCTTCGCCTTGCCGACGTATTCATTCGCCAATTCTTCGATGCGTGGCCCAAGCATGCGGCAAGGCATGCACCATTCAGCCCAGAAGTCCACCAGCACCGGCTGCTTGGAGTTCAATACTTCGGTCTCAAAATTCGATTCGGTGATCTCGACTACGTTTGCGCCTGCCATGGCGGTTGCTCCTTAAGTCTGTAGTTTTCAAAACGGTCCTAAATGGTATGCGCACAGCCTCAGACATTCAAACACGCGCACACGATATAAGAACATCCCTTATCCATTCCCCTGGCAATTCTTCTCAACATTCCGCCCAGAACCCACAACCCAACACCCGGAACCCGTCTTCCTCATCACTGCTGGCTAAGCGGCCTCAGCCGCGCATATAGCGCCGGTTGCTTCCCGCCAAACGCCGTTTCTTCCGTCACAGGCCGTTCCTGCCCGCGAAGCAGCATGTACCGGTCGTACTGCGTCCGGTCAGAATTCTCGGGAAACAGCGCCTTCTGACACCCCCCCATCGACAGCATTCCCAGGCCCGCTGCCAGCACACACACCCAAATCAGCCCGCGCTTATCCATCATGCTTGACTGCCTTTTCATTTCTGACCAGAACCCAAACCCTAGCCCCCAGACGCTTTTTCAATGCCCCATCACGTCGTTAAAACCCTTTGAGCGATACTTCGTATCCGACGTCGGCGAAGAATACTTGTCCGTCGGCGAGCCGTAAGTCGTCTGCTTGGGCGCCACGGGCATGTTATTGTTCGTCGTCCAGCGGAAATTCGCGTTATTGGGCTCCTCTTCCACCATGCAACCTTGCAACAGCGAAAGCGCCCCCACCACAATCAGGAATACGATCAGTTTCATCCCCACATCATAGCACTCATTTCTCCCCTGCAATTCACCAACCCGGCTCATTTTACGGGGATAACGACAACCCTCCGGCCAACCCCTGAATCTTCGCTACAATGCCCCTGCGCGCATGCCCGGGCCAGTCTGGCTTTTCTCAAAAGTCACTCCGCCCATCAGGCTTGTTTTTAGGGTGGATTCGTCCGTGTAGCCTGCCGTTGTAGCCTTGCCAGAGACCCATTCCGGTTAAGTACGTAAGTGAGGTTGTTGTGGCCAAGACCAGCCAATCCAAGATGATTGAAATTGAATGTCCAAGCTGCAAAGCCATGCTCGAGCTGGATCGCGGCTTCGCCGGCGGCGTCTGCCGCTGTTCCAAGTGCGGCACACTCATGACGGTCCCTGAAGACCCCTCACGCGAAAAAGCCGAAACACTCTCCCGTCCCGATGCCCCCGGCGGCCCCCGCCGCCCCAGCGCACCCCCAAGCCGTCCTTCCGCACCTGCGCCCCGCGCCGAAAACCCCTCCGCCGCTACCCGTGCCGGCATGCCCTCCCCGCGTCCCACCGCGAAACCAACCCCGGCGCCGGCACCCGCGCGCCCGCAGACACCCCCTGCCCCGCCCAAACCCGCTCCCCCCAAACCCGCGCCCGCCGCGCCTGCCAAACCGGCAACACCCCCGCCCGCGCCCGCCAAGCCCGCACCGTCGGCCCCTGCGCCGCAAAAACCTGCCGCGCCCGCACCACCGGCTCCCCCCAAGCCTCCGGTCTCTGCGCCCGCGCCGCAACCGGTAAAGCCCCCGGCGCCCTCAAAACCCGCGCCTGTTGCGCCGCCCAAGCCGCCATTGCCCGCGGCTCCTGCGCCAGTACCGCCAGCACCACTGCCGCCGGCACCCATTGCTCCCCAGCCTGCGCCGGTCGCAAAAGCCCCGCTTCCCGCTGCCCCTACGCCCATCGCCCCGCCTCCCGCTCCCCCCGCGCCACAGCTCGCACAGGTGCCCGCGCCCACTCCGGAACCCGAGCAAGAACCCCTCCTCGCCGAAGAAGACAGCACTGTCCTCCTCCCCGAACCCGAGTTGGAACCCACGCCCGAGCCCGTTCCGCAACCCATCGCGGCCGCCGAACCCGAACCTCAGCCCGAACCGGAACCCGCACCTCAAACCGAACCTGAACTCCAGCCCTCCGGCTCCGGCATGAAAGCCGCCACAAGCTCCGGCCTCGCCGCCGTCGGCTCCGGCTCTGCTGCCATCACAGGCTCAGGCATGGGCCAACAACCCGACGCCTTCCATGCCGCCGACGACGAAGAAGTCTTCGTCACCGCCTCCGGCAAAATCATCCGCGTCAAGAAAAACCGCATCGTCACCGCTCAAACCAAGCGCAAAGTCATCCGTGCCGGCATCATCGCCGCCATCGTGGCCATCTTTGTCGTCGTCCTCATCGTCGGCGCCATTGCCATCAGTGTCCTGGGCACTCACACCGGTCCCACACCTGAAGAACTCAAGCGCCAAAGCATGGATGCCGCATCCAAAGCCTTCGGCTTCGACCCCAACAAAAATCCCTATACCCTCACTTACCCCAACTACGTCGGCATTAAACTTAAACCCCACTTTGTCATCGTCCTCGATGCCAGTTCCACCGGGTCGCAATGGTTCGGCGAAGCCGCCGATGCCGTTGCACTCGGCTTAAAAACCGCCAACAGCACCATCACCGGTCAAGTCGCCATCGCCGCCGATGGCGGACCCAAGTTCTACCCCGCAGAACCCAAACCCATCGACTCTGCAGCCATCGAAGAAATCGCCTCCAACCTCCTTCAAACCTACACCAATGGCTCGGGCGATATCGCCCAGACCGTCGATGCCGCCCTCGCCGGCAAGCCCGACCAGATCATCATCATCACCAGTGAAACCGCCATGCCTGCCGATCTGGCCACCAAACTCCAGGAACTCTTGAAAGACCGCCCCGCCATCGTCGTCGATCTGGTCAGTGTTGACGGCAACAAACGCCGCCCCGACATGGAAAAATTCGTACAGGAACGCAAAGGCACCTACGCCCTCCTCCCCGCAGGCCGCCTTAAAGACTGGAAAAAAGACGCTCCCTGAAGGCGCGTCAAAAATTCAACCTCCTCCAAATAATCGAAAAATCACCAGCCCGCGATTGCTCCGCACTCCCGCTGGATGCCCTCCAACGAAAAACGGCTTAGGTCACTCCCAAACCGTTTCCCATTGATTCTTGCTTCTTTCCAGCCAGAGCGCGCAACCCAAGCCCCCCCCACCCGTGACGACGATCCAAAACTCCACACCGTGGGCCAAACACCACAGGCACTTAAAACAAGACAGCTGTAACACACTCGCTCACGCGCGTATGCCATAACAATCAAGCAAAGCCGCTTCCCGGCCCTACTCGCTTGCCTTCTTGCTTTCATCCGTCATCCGCTGCAGGATCCGTGTCGCAATATCCGCGCGAATCGACTCAGGCAGCAATCCCAGAACTTCAGACTGGATCACCTCGTTCTGTTGCGAAAACCATACAAACAGACGCTCGATGATCGCCTTCTTGGTCATTCCCGTCCGCATGTGAATTTTTTCAAATTCGTCATGCGTCCCTTCCGTCAACTGAATCGTATACGAAACTTTTTTCTTGCTCATAGTGTGCTCTCTCTCTTCGTGGAGGTTGAACAACCTTTGTAGAAATGTAGCAATAACGCCCCAACCGATATGATCTGACCCCCATTCTGTGAGTATACACTCAAATACGAGAAATACTTTTGGGATGATAACGCACTCACTACGATTAAAGTCAACGCCGCAACAAAAGCAAGCGAAAAATGTAAAAAAACTCGCAATTCCTCCCAAAACACTCCCATCATTCACATAAAAACACCACTAAACACATGAACGCCCCGCCAAAACTCGACCCGCAAACACTCGTCAGCGCCTACGCCCAAGGCTATTTTCCCATGGCCGACCCCAAAACCCACCAAGTCGAGTGGTACTCCGCTGACCCGCGCGGCATACTCCCCTTCCAACACTTCCACTGCCCAAAATCCCTCGCCCGACGATACCGCTCCAACCGCTTCCTCCTCACCTCCAACCTCGCCTTCACCCACGTCATCAGCGAATGCTCCCGCGTCCCCCGCAAGGAAGGCGCATGCTGGATCTCACCCGAAATAATCCACGCCTACACCCAACTCCACCACCTCGGCCTCGCACACAGCGTCGAAGCATGGCTCCCTGTTGACACCGATCTCCCCATCCACCAAACCCAACACGCTCACACCCAACCCCTCGGGCCCCTCAACATTCCCCACACCCTCGTCGGCGGCCTCTATGGCGTACACCTGGGCTCCATCTTCTTTGGCGAATCCATGTTCCACCGCGCCACCGACGCCTCCCGCGTCTGCCTCGTCCACCTCGTTCAACACCTTAAAAAACAAGCCTTTTCACTTCTGGAAATCCAAGCCGTCAACGATCACACCGCCCAGTTCGGCGCGCAATCCATTCCCGCCTCTCAATACCTCAAACTCCTCAAACGCGGCCTCCAGCAACAAGCCCACTGGTAAACTCCATTCATTCCGATGGGTGGCTGGGGCTGTTGTACTCAACTGCCCCGGAATCTCCTTGTGCTTTCCAAGCCCAGTGCATTCACGAATAAACTCACCACTCAAAACAAACAACCCTGGTTCATCACCGGGGTTGCTCATTCATTCATTCTTAAAACCAAATCCTCAAGGCAGATTCAATTTCTGACCAACCTTGATCTTGTTGGGATCAATGCCGGGGTTTGCGCGGATGATTTCTTTGTACTTGGATGCATCGCCGTAAACATTGCGCGCAATGCTGTAGAGCGTGTCGCCCTTCTTCACTGTGTAAACCTGTGCTTTGCTGCCATCTGCCGCAGGCGCAAGGCTCGGCTTAGACACAGGCTTCTCATCCACCACTGTCGGCATCGGCTTGGGCGCCGGAGCTGCTTTCGCCGCCTTGGGCGCAGGGGTCGGAGCCGGTGCCGGCGCAGGAGCCGCTGCAACAGGAGCCGGAGCAGGAGCAGGCGCCGGGGCCGGCGCGGGCGCAGGATCAACAATCTTCGCTTCCGCCACCGGTTCAGTCGTCTCCGCCGCTGGCTCAGTCGCCGCGACTGGCTCCAGAGTCTTTTCGTTCGAGCACCCCACAAGCAAACCCGCCGTCATGCCAAGAGCCGCGATTGCCATCATCGAGCGCTTCATAGTCGATTCCCTTCGCCGGCCCACAGGCCGTCAGTCGTGCTGCCCCAGATCATCCATGATCATGGGTTAAAGGAAATATCGGCCACAAACGCCCGATAACATGAATTTTCCCCCGCCACCAATAAAGTGAAATAACCGTTCTCCAAGCTACCCGACCACCCGATTACTCAGGTGCCCCAAGCCCCCGCCCCTCACCCTTCTCAGCAACAACCAGCTTCCCGCCCAGTTTCCCCCGCCACTCCCCATCCACATGCCAGTCCGTGATGATCGTGTCGATCTCACTCACCCCGCACACCCGCGTCAGACTCTTTTTCCCGAACTTGCTTGAGTCCATCAGCAGCACAGACTGTGCCGCCTGCCGCATCATCGCCTGCTCCACCTGCGCCATCGCCATGTTCTGGTTGTAAAGATCGTCGTTATAAATCCCCGCCAGGCTGAACATGAACATATCCGCATGCAGATCGGCAATCGATCCCGTCGCAATCGGCCCCACCGTCACACCCGTCCGCGGATACAGCGCCCCACCCACCAGCACCAGTTCCACCTGGTCGTCATCCACAAATGCATTCGCCACCGACAGGCTGTTGGTCACCACCTGGATCGGCCGCGCCGTGATGTACCGCACGGCAAAAATCACCGTCGACCCTCCATCCAAAAACAGCGTCATCTGCGGCTGCACCAGCTTCGCCGCCGCCCGCCCGATCGCTTCCTTCTCTTCCACCCGTTCGCCCATGCGCTCTGCCAGGGCTGTGTTTCCCCCCATCCCCTGCCCGCCTGCATGCCCCACCGTGGGCAGCACCCCCGCTGCGCCTTCCGGCCCCGTATACACCGCTCCGCCGTGCGTCCGCGACACGAGCCCCTTTGCCTCAAACTGCTCCAGATCCCGTCTTACTGTCGATGAACTCACGTCCAGCGCGCGTGCCAGGTCCTCCAACTGCGCGGTCTTCCGCTCACGCAGCATCTGGATCAACCTGGTTTGCCGCTCAACAATCAGCATCGCACCCCACCGTTTCTTCTCTCCTCTTCACATCTAACATCAAACTTCTTATATCAAACCTCTCACCCCAAGGTCTTCTTCCATTTCTTCAAATTCCAATCCACCTTTTGCGCTGGCGTCATCTTCGCAAAATCCGGCGATCCATCTGCCTTCACCGGCACGCCCGCCGAAGCCTTCTCTGCTGTAACAGGCGCAGATGCGGAAACCACAACAGGCTTGGCCACACCCTTCGCATCGCCCTTGCCCGCTTCCCCCGCCTTCTTAATCCCATCCACAGGAATCCCGCTCCCGCCATACGACTGAATCCGTTTCGTCGGAATAAGGTCGTCCGCCAATGACCTGTACGGCTTGATCCCCGCTGCCCCCAGCATCCCGTGATAACTCTTCACCGCCTCCGCCGGGTCATTCAACTCCCCATCCGCAATCCACCGCAGATGCTGGATAAACGCCGTCTGAGACTCCGCATTGTTGATCATCCGGCCATACAGCGCCACGCGCGCGCCATACTTCTTAGCCTCCCAAAGCTGGTGAAATGCATCAAATGTCGTCCCCGATGATCCACCCAGAATCCCCACGATCAACGACCGGTCATAGCGCACCAGTTGCTCCATCGCAGCGGGCCCGTGGTAAGCGATTTTAAGGAACGTCGGCCTTCCCTTGCCCACCACGCCCGCCAGCGTCCGCGCAATCATGTCATTCACATACCGCCCAAGATCCGCCGGGCAGGAATCTCCGCAAGCATTGGGATCAAACACCTCCAGGAAATGCCGGAACCCCTTCCGCTCGGCTTCCAGCCTGAACCGGTTGTATTCCTCCAGACTCTCTAGGTCGCGCTCAAGGTTATTGTTGAACGTCACCGAGTACAGCCCCAGGTCCGCACCCAAGCTTCGGTCACCCGGGGCGCAGGTTTCCTTCCCGCACATGATGTGGTCAATCGTCGCCGTCCGAAACGGCCTGCTGGCCTCTTTAATGTATGACCCGCCCATCACCGCGTGAATATCCGTCGCGTCATTCGCCCGCGCCGCCGGCGTCACGTGCGTCCCGTCGAAAATCCGTTCCTTGATCGTCAACTGCTCATTGCTCGATGCGCTCATCAGCATGATGTCCAGCAGCCCCTGCCGCACATTCTGCCGGATCTGCTCACGGAACTGCGCCAGCGTCTTAAACCGCGCTTCCCCCGAGTAGTTCTCCGGACTCTTCCCCGCCGACGCCATCCCAAACGCCATATCCGCGTCCTTCGCATCGGCCAGAATAAAATCCTGCACCGAAGGATCCGCCAATATCCGCGCAATCTTCTTATCTAACGACTTTTCCATAAAAACCTTCCTTCTTTCCCCCTCTCCCCTTGGGAGAGGGCCGGGGTGAGGGCTGCCTTCGCACACCCTGATCCCACGGCTTACTAACTCTTGTTCTGACAGAACCCAGAACCCAAGACCCAGAACCCATCTTCAATCACTTCACCTGCGCCACGATCTGCCGCGTAATCGTCTGCACAAGCTGCTCAAACTCCGCGTCCGAGAGCGCACCCTTTACGCCCTGCGCAGCCTTCGCCGTCGCGTCCTTGATCGCCCCTTCGGTCTTCCCGTCCGGCTTCGCGTGGCATGAGCAGTCATGGTCGTCTTCGCCGCCCGCATCGATCGCCGCCAGGAACTGGTCGTTCTCTTCCCCCACGCATCCTTCAATCGCGCAAGCCAGGCGTGGGTCCTTCAACCCGAACTTCGCCTTCACTTCCAGCAGTTCCTTCATTTCCTTGGGCGTAAACGTCTTGGGCCCGCCAAGCTGCGCCGTCAAAAGCAGCAGCCGGCAGTACGCATCCAGAATCTCCAGTTTGTAATACGCGCCCAGCAGGGTCGTATCAAAGCTCACCGTCCCATGCTGCCCCATCACCACCGTGTTGGTTTCCGGCTTGATGAGCGGCGTGATCGAGTCCGGCAGCGCCTGCGTCGAAGGCAGCGCATACTTCGCAAACGGCACCTTCCCGAGGAACACTTCCGCCTCAGGATGCACGCCTTCGGGGATCTGCACATCCGCGCAGGCAAACGCCGTCGCATGCGGCGGGTGGCTGTGGATCACCGCCGTCACATCCGAACGCTTCTTGTAAATCGCCAGGTGCACCAGCACTTCGCTCGTCCGCTTGCGGCCGCGCGAGTTCACTTCAATCTGCTTCCCATCCATATCCACGATGCAGATTTCATCGGGAGACAAAAAACCCTTGCTCAAGCCCGTCGGCGTGCAAAGAACCTTGTCCGGCCCAATGCGCACGCTGTGGTTCCCCTCGTTGCCCGCGCAGAAACCTTTGAGCCAAATCCGGTGCCCGATTTCGCACATTTCCTTCTTCACATTCCAAGCGCTGGTTTCCATCGTCATTCCTTTTTCCCCTGCGCGGCTCTCCGCCGCGCAGGCATGTGTTTACTTAAACGTGATCTGCACCGAATCCAGAATCGCACTGCAATACGCATCCAGCGGCACCGGCGTCGGGTGGAACGGCATGCACGCCTCCCGCCCTTCGCTCACCGCAATTAATTGCCCCACGCCCGCCCCCAACTCGTCATACACCACCAGGCACTCCGGCATCGAAACCTTGTGCCCATCCTTAAAAGGCCATTGCCCGATTGCCACGCGATCCAGAACGTCCACCAAAAGCAAGCTTCCCGCCCTCAGGTTCGGGTCCTTCTTGCTCAGCGTCACATTCCCAATCACACGCGCAATCCTCACAATGATCCTTTCTCTGTGTGCCATGCTCTCGTCTTCGTGAGCATGTCTGAATTTTTCTCTTTACTCTGACTAGAAACCTAGACTCCAGACCCTACCCGCACTTCGACAAATCACTCAATTCTCTCTCCACCGACGGCAAGCTCGCCGGCGCCTGGCCCATCATCCGGTCCACCATCGCCGTCACCGACCGGTAACCGTGATGCGGATATTCCACGATCAAAACATTCGCCCCAAGTTCCTTGATCCCCTGCTCCACCGCTTCCCCGCACGTCCCCAGAATCGCCCGGATGCTCGAACACCGGTTGGCATAGCACACCGCTCGCGCGCCGCTGGGCACAAACATCAATCCCCCTGCCGCCTGCCGCGTGCGGATCGCCCCGGCCATCTCGCGCACCGCCTTGCCAAGCTGCCCTTCCACCTGTCCTGCCGCCACCGCCCGCAACCGCCCCGCCCGCTGTGCCGTCACATCACGCACCACCGGGCACGATCCTTGAATCCACCACACCCACGGCAAGTCCTGCGCCTTCGTTGCCCCCACCGGTGCTGCTCCCTGCGCCAGCCGCACCACGCGCCCACCCGCCTGCCTCACCAGATCATTGGCCATCGGCGTCAGCCGCGCATCATGCGCCAGCGACACCACCATATCCTTGCCCCCAGCCAGCGCCGCCTGCAGCATCGCATGCGTCACCACCCCGCTCAGCACCACGGCAGGCGCCACAACCGGCGCAGTGCCACCGCCGCCCATGCCCGCCGCAATCACCGATTCATCCGCCGTCACTGCAACTGAAGCTCCCGCACCCGCTTCCGCCGCCTTCCCGTAAAGCTTCCCCGCCAGTTCCGGAAACTTCGAATAATCACCCGTGCATTGTCCAATCGGCGGGCTGATATGTGCCGGCGTCTGATGCCCGCCCGCAACAACCGATGAACCGCCGCTCGGCGTCACCCCACGCTCTTTGAGCACGCGAATCACCTCTTGGGCGATCCGCTTCACAAGCTCATCATTGCGCAGGTCCATCTTTCAGTCTCCAGCCTCTCCCAAAGGATCGGCACATTAAAAACACCGGGGGCCACTTTCGGGGTCACTTCGGGTCCACAAGCCCCTGCACCCACCATCGGGCGGGGCTTGAGTTGTCGCCCAGCAGTTCACGCAGCCCCAGGCCATCGCTGGAAATCAGCACCGTATCCCCAGCCCCAGCACCCAATCGGTCCACGGCTATCACCGGGTCCCCATTAGGCTTCTTATCGACACCCAGCGTCTGGCAGATAAGCAGCTTCACGCCGGCCAGGCTCTTATGCCTCACCGTCGCCGTCGCCCGTCCTATCACCAACGCCATCTGCATCAAACTCCTCTTTCCGGGTGCCACACTGTAGATGTCCTCATCTACAGTGTGTCTTCTCTCCACTCCGAAACTCTTATCCTCGGTTCTGTACCCTGTACCTTAAACCCTGTACCCATCCCTTCCTCAGACAATCCGCATCGACCCGCTCACGCTCACGCGGCGAAACCGCGTAAACGTCAGCGGCGTCGTCACGCCTTCGCCCGTCGGCGTCGCAATCGAGAAGCTCGGATACCCTTCGCCGCCCGAACCCAGGCACGCCGTGCAAGGTCCGTTCACTGCCAGCAGCGTCGTATTCATCGCCTGCCCGAAGCGGGTGATGTTCGCCAGATTGTTGGAGTGGATGATCGCCGTGTGGCCAAACCCATGTTCATGCTTGATCGCCAGGTCCAGCGCATGATTGAAATCCCGCGCCCGCACAAACGGCAGCACCGGCATCATCTGCTCTTCGGACACAAACGGATTGGATTCATCCGTCTCGCCGTACAGCACCTGCACGCTCTTGGGCACGTCGACACCGATCAACTTCGCCAGCGCCCACGGGTCCTTGCCCACATATTCCTTCTGCAGTGCGAAGTGGTCCTTGTCGAACTTGAACACGATCGACGCCAGCTTCTTCATCTGGTCGTTGCTCAGTTCATAGGCCCCGGCGCGCTTCATCGCCGCCATCGCCTTGTCGAACACGGAGGCCACCACGAACACTTCTTTTTCACCGATGCAAAGCAGGTTGTTGTCGAACGCCGCACCCGCGATGATCGACTTCGCCGCGTTATCAAAATCCGCCGTCTCGTCGATCACCACCGGCGGGTTGCCCGGCCCGGCCACGATCGCACGCTTCTGCTGCTTCAGTGCCGCGCGCGCCACGGCAGGCCCGCCCGTCACCACCAGCAGGGGCACGCCCTTATGCTGGAAGATCGCGTCCGCGCTTTCCAGCGTCGGCGGGTCCACCAGGCAAATCAGCGGCTCGATATTGAACTGTTCCTTGATCGCCTGGTTGTAAACAGCCGCCGCCATCGCCGCGCACTTCGCGCCCGAAGGATGCGCATTCACCACCATCGCATTGCCCGAGGCGATCATGCTGATCGCATTCGCCGTCAGCGTGGGAATCGAGTGCGTCACCGGCGTGATCACCCCAATCACGCCCCACGGCGCGGCTTCATCCAGCGCAATCCCGTTATCCCCCGAGTGCGCCGCCGTCTTCAAGAATTCCACGCCCGGCACGCCGTCCAGCAATTGCAGCTTCGCAATCTTGTGGTCCAGCCGCCCGATCTTTGTCTCTTCAAATTCAATCCGGCCCCACTGCTCGGCATTCTTCTTCGCAATGCTCTTAATCAGCTTCACGATCCCATCGCGCACCTTCAAGCCCGCGTTGGCAAGCTGCTCCTGCGCACGCGTCGCCGTCTCCACCGCTGGATTCACGCTCGAAAAAATCCCCGGCCGTGCCCCCCCGCCGCTCCCGCCCGCGCTCACCACGCTCTTGCCCGGCCCAATCTGCTTGAGCACTTCCTGCACCACACTCGCGATCAATTGATTCTGATCCATGATTTCCTCTTTATCTGACCCCTCTCCCTTTAGAAGAGGGCCGGGGTAAGGGCCGCTTTCGCAAACCCTCAAAGAAACGACTTCAAACTCTTAAACTCTTCGACTCTGCACTCCGCCTCTTCGACACAGGACTCGGGACCCTGGACTCAGGACCTCTTCTTCTTCACTCGACCTTCTTACCCATCACATATGCCTCATCCACCAGCCCGATCACCAGCGCATCCACCGGGACTTTGTTCATCCCCTCGGCCATTCGCGCACTGGATCCCTGCACGATCAGCACCAGTTGGCCTTCGCCCGCGCCGATGCTGTCAAAGGCAATAATCGCCCGGTTCGTGGGCCCAAGCTTTCCGCCTGATAGCCCCGCCGCCGTCGACGTATCGTCGTAATCCACCTTCAAAGGCTCCACAATCAAAAGCTTGCGCCCCTTGATCGAAGGATCCTTCGCCGTGGATACAACATGACCTTTCACACGTGCAAGAAACATAGGGTGGGTCCTTTGGTGATCCTGCCGATCAATGCGCATCGGCAGGCACAGGGTGATCCTTTTGGGTCTTGGGTTCTGGGTATGGGGTCTTGTCAGAAAAACCAGACAATCGTCCGGCTTATCTTTCTGACAGAACCCAATACCCAGAACCCAGAACCCATCTTCAAATCACAGCTTCGCCACATCTTCATGCGGACGAGCGATCACATGCACGCTCACCACTTCGCCAACCTTACGGGCAGCTTCAGCGCCTGCGTCCACGGCAGCCTTCACAGCCGCCACGTCGCCTTCCAGCGTCACGGCAACCAGGCCCGAGCCAACCTTCGCATGGCTGACATACTTCACGTTCGCAGCCTTCAAAGCCGCGTCCAGCGCTTCCACCGCGCCGATAAGACCCTTGGTTTCAATCAGTCCGAGTGCTTGCTGAGCCATTACAGTCTCCTTGGTATAGGTTCCAAAAAAGGTTTCTAAAAAGCGTTACTTACCCTGTTTTCCCAGCGCGTCCATCGTCTGGCGCGCCACGATCAGTTCTTCATTCGTGGGCAACACCCACACCTGTACTTTGCTCCCCGGGCCATCGATGCGTGTCTCCGCGCTCCCCTTGGCGCTTTGATTTTTCTCCGCATCGATCACGATCCCCGCATATTCCATCCCCTTGCAGATCGCCGCCCGCACGGGCTTGCCGTACTGCCCGATCCCCCCCGTGAACACCAGCGCATCCGCGCCACCCAGCACCGCCAGATACGCCCCCACATAGTGCCGGCAGCTCTCCACGAAAGCGTCCAGGGCAAGCTGCGCCTGGGCATTCCCCTTCGCCGCCGCCTCTTCCACTTCACGCATGTCTGAGCTCACGCCGCTCAAACCCTTCAAGCCGCCCTCTTTGCCCAGCTTGTGCCAGATGTCTTTGAGAGTCAGCCCCGTTTCCGGCGCCAGTAGCTTCAAGAGCGCAAACGCATCAAAGTCCCCCACGCGTGACGCGTGGAACACGCCCGACTGCGCCGTCATCCCAAAGCTGTTGGCCACGCTCTTGCCGTCCTGAATCGCCGTGATCGAGCAGCTTCCGCCCAGGTGCGCGCTGATGATCTTCTTGCACTCGGGGGCAATCTGCGCCATCCGCGTCGCGATGTACCGGTGCGAAGCGCCATGGAATCCATACCGCCGGATTCCCAGCTTCGTCACCCATTCGTGCGGAATCCCATACACCGCCCGCGCAAGCGGGATCGTCTGGTGAAACGCCGTCTCAAACGCCGCCA
>CAZGOM010000059.1:0-28932 GCA_964527265.1 uncultured Phycisphaeraceae bacterium
GTATTGGCGGAACAGAGAAAACGGCATCGATCGGAATCGAGGCACGCGATTTTTTCAGAGGATTAAACGTCGAAACTCGCCGTCTCTGGTCTCCGGTGAGTCTGACCCCAGATAAAGAACCACTGTCTACCTGTCGGACAATTTTCGACGAAACACGATATCTCAGTAACATCAGACAGACCTCAGATGTTTCGTTCTATCTAACGAATAAATCGCCGTTGTACGACGCTGTCTCAACGGAGATAAACAAACGCAAAGCTTCCTGCCTTCCGAATCAAAAGGTCGGTTGGCGTGTGGCATTATATGACTGGGTGAAAAGGGAAACCGAAATTACACTTCAAGGGCGTCTGCAACTTTCTCTTGACTACTCCAACAAACAGGCTTCTTCAACTGCCTTATCAAAACACGCAGGAAACCGCATCTCCGACGTGCGTGCCGTAATAATGGGAGAAACGGTTTTTTGCGATACGATAAAGGTGACCGTGTGTCTCTGTACATATATCTACGATTGATCACGGAATGCTAAGCAGTCGGAGTTCAAACAACATCATGCATAACTCTGAAATTCGGTCAACTGTAAATGGACCTCCGTGTCCGAGTTCTGTGCGTAATGTGTTCTCGAGCCGTACGCACGCCGCAAGCCTGATGGCGCTGCTGAACTCAATCGAAACCCGTTGCCACGCCCCCCATTTTCCTGTGTTTGTAGTTTCGGTTTCTTCGCTTCCAGCAAACTCTGGCGTTTTCCAGTCGCTGTCGATCCTTTCTTTCTTGATTCGAGCCAGAAGCGAGAGGAGAGCTGCCTTCTTGTCTGCTATGCTTGAATTGATGAACAGCGAGATAGGAACATGTTCCCCGTTTGGCGCGCCTGAGACGCGAAACGAGGGAATCAGAACTTTACTGAGAGCCGTATACCATTCAATAGCATCGGGCGATATAGATGCCTCATTGGGTACCCTAACTCCGCCATGGATTGCCTCCATTCCATTTTTGATTTCAGTTTCGAGCCTCGAACGCCCGGATGAAATAGATTCGGCGAGTCCGGAGACTGCACCCTGGAACGCGTTCGGCAAACGAAGAGATGCGATAGTGTGAACTTGGAGCAATCCAGAACCAATCTCTAATCCCAAGCGGCCAGTCGTGCTTGACGCGGCCGCAATGCGTCCTTCGTCCTCAAGGAATCCCTGAGTGGTGCGTTCGCATAACATCGTTTCGAGGTCACTCGAGATCGAATCCCTTAGCCGTCTCAGAGAAATGCCAGTTGCGACACATGCTCCAGCAGCGGTCTCTGGCTCTGGCCGCCCAGACTGAGTGGTGTACCCGTATCCGACCTTTAGCTGGGAACGGCCCTCGATTCTGATCCATGTATAATTTGCCCATACTTCTGCAACTTCAGCGAATTGCCGCGAAAGACCATCCCTTTTCAAGTCAGCCCTGCGGTAGTCGTCCAATGAATCTGCTTCTTCGAAAGAGACCAGGCAATCACGGAGTTTGGAAACGTCATTCGCGTTCGCCATAGGGGCTTCATCGGAATCAGGTGAAAGGTGTGAACGTAGTTTGTTAACGGCAATCCGTGCTTTCCGCGCAAATGCTCCTGACCCGAGATCGACGCCTGCGAACATCATATCGACGGCGTTTGGAAGAACCTGAAGTGCAGTGTGACGCAACTCTTTCATTCGCGAACGGACGTGTGCCACGGCAGTTTGTATATGACGATTGCCCCAGTACGGCATTATGTGTTCCTCTAAGAGATCTTTGATTACGGCGTTTTCCATTCCTTCTGATTCGGATTGTCCGACTTGTAACGATATACGCGCCATGATGTTGTAAATTTGTGCTCGTTCGACGAGGGCCACGATAGAACTAGATCCTTCGGGCACGACTGATGCTTCCACAGCGTTGTTCGACAGGAAATCAGGACGTTCGAGTTCGGCGATAGTCGGGCGGATATTACGACCAGAACCCGTATTATTATTTTTCCGGAGCACCTCGACGAAATCACGAAGCATTTCCTTGGCGTAACCTCTGTCGCAATACCCAAGCGGGGATCTAGCCCCGTGCAAAAAGGTATCCATCAGGCTGTCCACAGCTTCCAGCCGCATGGCAAAAATTTTCCCTGCACGAGCTCGGTAAAACATACTGAGCTTCTGCCGAGCCGGCAACTTCTGTTGATTCTCAAATGCCGCTACGCGTAATATCGCGCGCGATACCGCGTTTGTGACGATTTCATCTGATAGCGCGAAGCATTTCTCCTTCCCCCATTCGAGAGCGCGGGAAGCCGCAGGCGCTAACTGTAACTTCAGATCGTTGTCTGTGAATTCTGGTACCGAATCGTTTAACGAGATCTCTCGCATCATGTTCCGGACCAGTTGTTCGGCATCCAATCGATCTTTCGCCAAAGACAGCTCCGATGCAAACCTGTTCTTGTATAGCCCAGGCCATTTCAGCTCGTCCAATTCATCGCGGTTTAGCCCGATGCCACTTGAGCATCGTGGCGCGATCATCATGATTGGTAATGCTTTTTTGACCATCAAAAGGTATCGGGTGAAATGCCCGTCTAAATGGAAATAAATCTCTGACATGCGATCGACTAGATCGGGGTCGGTTCCTTGCGGAGGACCGAAAACAAATTCACGAATCGCGAGGAGAGTCTGTTTGATGGTAAGTGTGGGAACGAGGTCGAACCCACAAGTGAGACAGATCAACCAAAGAGGAATTTTCCCATTTTTCTTTTCCAAAACCCTTAGGCGGGTGCGTTCCCGTGTCTCGTTATAACCGGCAAGAATAGCATCGGACACCGCGTCGCGGATGAGACCGAGTGCGTGCGCGTCAGAGTTGACGGCCGAGATAAGACCATCAATAAACCCGATCCGCGGCATGGGACGCATACGAGAGTCCTCCAATTTCAGGGAGAGACACTGCTGAAGGGTGACACCCGAAAATTTCGGTTCCGCCTCCTGTTGATTCTGATCACGTCTTCGTTTCCCGGTTCGTACGGGCACGCGGACACGAGCGTCGGATAAAACACTCGCGCCCTGGGCAGCCATTTCTTCTTCTTGGTACGTGTAACCTCTTCTCCTTCTTTCGGGTTACCTCTGAAACGCTTGAAAACTAATATAATATAGAGCCGTGATCTGTTTATGCCTCTCTTTATAAAAGCGTGCTTTCACGAAACATATGAAAATCTGTGGACTCTACGCAGCATCATTTTGCCTTTTCTCGTCAACTTCTCATCAATTTCTTGTGCGCGTCCGTATGCGTGTGTGTGTGTTTCTGTTAGGACACCTCTATCATGGCTGCGAGGAGTGAACCTGGAGTGTTCGTGCCAAGCGGGAAGGACGAAAAGAAACGAGAATCGGTAAAGGAGTCAGAAAGGGGAAAGAAATCGCCTGCATCTCCATCTCCGTCCATTCGAAACAAACCAAATGAGAAGAAAAATAAGTCTACGACAAAGACGCAAGAGAAGAAAAAAGAACAGACAGGCAAATCCTCGGGATCGGTGAAACCCGTCGCTGGCAAAGCAGAAAAAAAGAAACAGCACACTGGCACCTCGCCGAGAAAGGAGGCAGTTAAAAAGGAAAGGACTCCAAAGGAGGCGGTTAAAAAGGAACAGACTTCAACGGCACCAGCGATGTATATGTTCAGCCGCCCTAAGTTCGAGGCCGCTTCAGCGGCGATCGGAAAAATCATGGGCGATGATATGAAAAAGTTCGTGGAAGAACTTCTCGCTGCCGACGGAAAGGCGTGGAAAGACAACAAAGATTTTGTTTTCATCGTGAAGGGAAACACGGACACACACGGACTGACGTGGAATGATGTATCAGTTAAGCTTCCGTGGTTCGTCACGTTTGAGTTGGAGAAACGCGCAAAGGAAGCCAAAGATCCAGCTTCACAGAAGCTGTCTGATCTTATTACACGTCGTTCCGTTGACGGAAGGGGCAAAGCCGAATCAGCCGACTCTCCACGGTGGAAGAAGAAGAAAGCGCCGCCACTTAACAAGACGAAAAACCGGGACGAGACGAAGGGGAAGAAATAAAATGAAGGAACATTCGCAGCCTGCACGCAGGTGGAATTTCGTGTTCATGCCCGCTTATCTTGTCTCTGCGCGAGATCTCTTTCCTTCTCTCCTTTCAGTTCGCCCTACGTATATTTTTTGCTATTTTCGAACTGGGACGATTTTCATCATTTCTTTCTGCTCGTTCTATCGCACGCTTCGATCGTTTCATCGTCCTGAAGAGCTTTCGGTGTGTGTGTGTGTGTATGAATGTGTGCGTGTGTGTTCACAGAGGCCGAAAAAAGAATAGGAGCAGAGAGACAAAAATGTCAGCAGGAGCGGCGGCCATAGCGGCATCTGCAGCAGTCGCAGCGGGAGCCACATCCGAAACAAACGGCGGCCTTGGCCGTGGCGTTGATAGCTCTGCCGACGAAAAGTTTCTAAGTTCGCTGCCGTCTATTGGCGGCTTAATAAATCAAAACCCCCTGGCGGGGAAATGGGGGCCGCGAGGCTTTCCGACCCTTTGGTCAGAGAAACAGTTCCGCGCGATACAAGATCGCAGGTTTCAGGATGGACCGGGCGCGAACGACCGGTGTGAGTTAATCGATTTTCATGTAGCAATGGTCAATTCTCCGACCGCTCTACAATACGCCGACTTGATTTCGCAAGCATTAATCACGGCCTCGAAAGATACTAATTACGAACGTCTATACACGGACGTCGGAGACCTCGTTTCAGCTCCGGCGGCGGCGCTTCTGGTGCATCCAATCTGCCATCCAAATATACCAGGGGTCCTTCCTGATTTGATGATCGGAAACATGCGATTTTCGAATCAGGCAAACCCCGTTATGTTCGCGTGCTGGCTGTTGGATACCGTGCATCAAGGACCTACGGATCAACGGGTGTCCATACATAGTTTGATTCGCGCGATTGCTGACAGACTCACCCGAACGGTATTTGACCTCACGGGTTCAGCGCAGGTAAAACGTCCCATGTACGAAGCCTGCGAAAAGATCATGAGGGTGCTGCAATTTCTGCCAATAGCAAAATCCACGCCAGCCGAAGACGCCGACGCGAAAGTATCGAAGACCCGGATGGAATTGAATGACGCCGTCGTGGATCTCGTGAATGTTTCGATTTCAGGTAACATGGAAGATGAGAAAGGAGGCCAAGAACAGCAACAGCAACAACAGTCTCTTCCTCCATGGAACGATGAATTCGCGCGTGCGGCAATCGATTCATTCGTAAATGAAATGTCGCGCCTCAAATTTAACGAAGTTTCGCCTGAACTCGGATTCTATATGAGGTATTTTCAACCGCCAGGTACACGGGAAAGGAATCCTCATTACATTCGACGATTCCATTTATCCGGGACTCCGTCGTTGCCGATGCCGGGTATGTTTGAAGAAGTACATGTTGCACACCCAAAGGAAGTTCTCGTCTTCAACTTCACGCTTTACCATGAACAGAAAAAGCCGTTGATTCTGGCTGCCATGGAATGCTTATTCCTGCGTTTGATCGCCACAATTCATTCGTCCAGAAAAGAGTGCAGGTGTGTCGTGTTCTTCAACGATTTCGCTGGCCGCCTGTTTCCGGAAACAGAGACGTTTGGCGATGGAGGCACGGGCAAGGGTGGACCTGACGTCGCCGGATCGAAAAGGCCGATGTGCCGTTTGCGCGAGAGAATGATCGACGGCTCGCTCGTGAACCGCGCACTTCTAGGCCGGCTGGCGGAACAGTTTCACTTGGGTGAACTCGCATCGGCCTGTCGTGTGAAGGAAAATAAAGAAAAGTCGAACCTGCGCATCGAATGTTGGGACCTCATCCGAAAAGCAATCTTCACTGCTAAGATTGAACGCGGGTCGGAATTCTTTTCTGCTTGCATGACTTGGATGAAGTCGGTACTGGAAGTCAACGCATCCTTTCCTGATCTATACACTCAGAGTATGCCGCTCGCGCCCATCTCACTCCAAGAATTGGAAAAAACGTTGGTTGACTTCAGCTGGCGCATCGATACTGCGACGTATGTGAATGGCCTTCAGATCGTCCGCCTCGCACCAAGTTCGGTGTTCACCGAACCGGCTGACGCCATGCAACGATCGCTCTCGCTACCATCGAAGGATGTGTATGCGTCCCAGGCCAGACAATTCCAAGCGCCAACTGCGGTGTCAGCAGCAACTTGGGTTCCGATCGGAGCGGTTCCTCATAACGCCGATGTCCTGGACGAGGGGAAGAAAAAACCCGTTGATTTTAATTTGCGCGTCCGTCGGCGTCTGGCATCATCGCAGCCTGAGATCGAAGCTGCACTCGCTCCTGCCTTGGAATTCACGAAGAACAACTTCGTGGCCCGTCCAGGAACATCTGATGTGGAATGGTTCACCGAAATCGTCGACTCTCAGCCATCATATCGAAACGCTGTTCTGGCAGAGTGTATCCTTGAACAGATGTCGGGCGGCCCTAAAGTCCCCGACAGAACGTTCATCACCATTAATGACTGGCTCGGAACTTGGTCAGGAGCTACCCGAGCCGACCCAGCACAAGGAGAAAGCGTGCAGAATCTGATCATGCCGACGTTAATGCATTCCAGTGTGGATCGACGCGCGGAATACGCAAACATGTTCAAGAACCAACAAAATAAGTACCCGATCGTACACGACGTATCCGCAATCGGCAAATACCCATCCAGACGTCCGATATTGCCGATCATGTTGAACTTAAACTGGGGTTCCCCTAAGACAAGCCCTACCGGCGAGAAATCCTGGTCTCAATTGGACGACTCTTGTAGGGAACTCGGGAAGTTCATCTCCCGCCTCGCCGCCAGGAAAGAAAACGTTGACTCCATCGTATTGTGCGTACTCCTTCCCGGACGTAAGATCACGAGCGCGGTTACAACAAAGCACGTGATTGGAGATCAAGACCACCCAGAAATGGCAATGTATGACACCCCACTCGGTGAATTTCGACCGCTCGCACACAGCTCAAAATCCTTCGAGCTATTTCAATCGATCCTTACGCGCGCGACTTTGCTCATCATGGCTTCAAACGAGCTACGAGGAATTAACACGGACGTAAAAATGAACTCTATCGATGAGTATGTAAGTATACACGAAGTGCCCCTCGCGCCTGGCGTCTCTGCAGTGTTTTTCAAGATCTGGCCCGGGATGGACAAACCATCCCGCCGTCCACTTTTAAGCGCGGAACGTAAGCAATTCAAAACGTATTTATCGGACGCATACGATGAGGCGGAGACGCGACTGATGAAATGGTTACCGCCGCATCAACGCAAGGAATACGAAGCTATCAGAAAAGCAAGACATGCCAGGATGGAACGAATGATGAGCGTCAAACCGCAGCAGCAGCAGCAGCAGCGGCGGAGGGGGCGGCAACAACATCAACAGCGGCAGGATGACGTTGCGGTGAATGCTGTTTCCGCGTCTGCGGCTGCGGCTGGGGCAGGGGTTGCGGCTGGGCAAGGGGCTGAACATCCCGGCGGCTCTTAATAACAAGAAACGGACGTTTTGCTGGTCTTGCGGCGTCCTTCGCCATCGCCATTTCTTGATTCAATTTTCTTTTCCCTCCAATCGCTGGTCCGAGTACCGATGATGATGCTGATGATGATTTCGGCATCAGCGTCGGTGCGGCAGAAGCAGCTACAGTTGTGGGCTGCATCGCGGCATTCGCAGCCAGAGATGCCGCAGAATTGGTAGGTGTTTGAGTTCGCGTATCATTTTCCAACTTCATTTCCGTCTGCGTCGGCAGTTGTTTAATTTCCGAACGTCGCATTGCCTCTTGTATAACAAACAGAAACCCTTTGTTCGAAATTTTCCTCATCTCACGACTGCCTTTGCTGGCGCCGACAATGCAGAGATGCGCGCTTCCGTACGTGTTTATCGCAATACCTTTTCGCTCAGCCGCCGCCCGCACCTTTTCCTGGAGACGATGCATGCCGATCAACGTTGGTTCGTAGGTTGACATCATTGTATTCAGATACGAGTAATACTTGTGAAGTTTCTCGAGGTCCACCTGGATATGAAAGTCACAGCTTGCCGCCGCATTGACTTCACCGGAATTTGCAATTTGCATCTCCGTTCCCGTATAGGTTGCCACTAATGCTGCGTACTCCTGTGTCACAAAGAGAGCCGCTGCCGTTGATCGTGCTCCGGCGCAGCCAATCTCACCCGACGCCGAGTGTGTAATGGTGGCACGGGGTGCGTGCGAGGCGATACTCGGGGAAGGGAAGCTATGCGGGTTGAAGTTGGCTCGGAATAACCACGGTGTGTTAGCGATTGGCATGTTGGCATTCGGGAGATTCTGTTTGCTCACTGTGTTTTGCATCGTGGGTGGGTACGCTGCATCAGATGTATTATCGTGCGCTTTGAGTTTATTTCGGTTCTTGTGGTTAAGGTGGGCAACAGCCGTGCCGGCAATCGGTCTCCAGAGACGTTTCTTCATACGCGCCTCGTGTGCCGCCTGTGATTTGAGGACAAGCTTGTGTTGATCATCTTCGATCTCCGCCTGTGCCTTGGCTAATTGAGCCTGTTTTTCCGAAATCGCGGCGGCCGTGACTGCATTCAGAGTTTCAGAATCTTTCATTTCGATCGGCACGAGAGATGTTTTCAATGTGGCAATCTGAGTTTTGAGCACGATGACGAGCCGTTTTCGATATTCGAGAAGTCGCTTGTCGACTGTCGTCGTTGCTGGTCTGGAGCTCGTCTGGGATTTGCGATAACGACGCGTGCAACGCACGGCATCTTCGATACGGCTTAAATCTGCACCGGCTGGCAAGATGGCGGCAAAGTGATCCCACATTTCGTGCTTACCGGGGCCTTCTTCATGAAGTCCGTTCTTATGTAACAGCACAATTATCTCCTCTGCTGGCATGATGCTACTTTTCGGTACACCATTGAACGGAATTATCTCGACGAGATGTTGACACACCTTCGGACACTCTGGTGCGATCAGAATTTCCTCTTTTGTGAGACGAGAACCGATCACTGAGTCCGGAACGGGTTCCCGAGTGGACGCCAACGAATATGCGACCGTTCGTTGTTGTAGAGGCGCCGCCAATGCCTCGCTCGCAGAGGCAAAGAATTGCGTTCTTTTTCGCGCGGCCATACGGGTAATTCGTTTCTTTCTGTTTTTTTTATTCAAGTGCACCCTGCTTTCAAACAAATATGAATAGTTAATCTATCGCTGTTACGTATTTCGCTTTATTATTTAACGGAGATCGCGATACGTCTGCCTCGTGTCTGATTAAGGAGCCCTTCATTTTTGTCCGTGTTATACATGTGTCCGCACGCATGTCTTTGTATATGTGTCAGATGGCAAATAGAAAGGAGGATGTCGCCGCATCCGAGCGGGAAGCGCTCTGCGACAATACGGATTTTTATCCAGAGGTCTGGAAATGTTGCATTTATCAAAACATACCCGAAGAGTTCACACCCAGCCGTCTAACCAAACGAGCCCGCGGTGCCAAGTTGACACGCGACGAGGAACTCGAAATCACACGGCCGCTAATGGAGAAGATGCAACTCAAGGGGCGACCGATCGACCTTTGTCACACTAAATCCGTGGTCGGAAGAATCGATGATTATTGGATCGACTCGGCAAACAACGGACTCGTTACGTTTCGAATTATGAAGAATGCAAGGAACGCGTCGGTTGCGCGTGATCTCCTCCTATCCGGCGCCCTGGATGTTAGCGCTACGACCACCGAGTATCACACGCCTCATACCGTCCTTAAAGTGACCGGGCAGCGTGTAGCGCTATGCCCAGAAGGCGCTCGGAAAGGGGCGAAAATCCTAAGCAAAGAAAACGTGGAAACTTATAATGAAATGCGTACACAGGCCTTTAGCAACAAATTGCGCGAGGCAACGGCGAAGGCTTCGAAAAAGTCAGAATCTGAATCCGCATCTGTTGCTTTAGCTAATCCCGATGTACTCACTGAGAAAGACATTATGGACTGTTTGATTCCTGTCTGGTGTGGTTCTGCTTGTACATGTGACAAAATGATCACTATCAATCAGAACAAAACGATGGCGTCGACGACCGAAACGATAAACGACAAAGGATCTCCCGGTATTTCAGGCGGTGCCGGCCCGTCCGTTCCAGCCAATCAGCCAAACTCCACGTCGGCTCACGCGCCGCCGGCTTCCTCGGGTCAGGATAGCAGAAACGGCGGCGGCACCGGCGCCGGCGCCGGCGGGGATGTCAGAGGCATTGTTGACGCGCCGAAACCGATGGAAGCGCCCATCGTGAAACCTCCTGCGGTTCCCGTGACTGGCACCAATGCAATATCCGAAGAAATCGCTCGTACCATCGCAGAATCGGAAGCCGTCCGCCGCAAGGCGCAGGAGGCGATGGAAGCTGAAGCGCAGCGTCGAGCGGCCGCGGAGCGTAAGTTGGCAAGTTACGCGTCAGAAAACGCGCGATTCCAGGCGGAAATGGCAAGAATGAGGAATCAACTGGCACAGGCAGAGGCAGAAGCAAAGGCGAACAGTAACAGGGTCGAATCAAAACATTCTACGCATATCCCAGTTCCCGCTGCGCCTCCATCTCACGGAAGTGCTCTACCTGCGCACGACAATAGCGTTCCTCCGCCGCCACAGCCAATTCCCGCCATGGCGACCCCTATCGCTACACCGGCCCCAGCTCCAATCGCTTCTGCGGTTCCGCCCCGTTACCAGACACCTGGTAACGCAAATCAGTCTGGGTTCGATTCCTTGGGCTCGACCGGATTGACCATGTTGATCCAAAATCTTCTGGAGCAAAATTCTCAAATTCAACGCCAGCAACAGTTGGAGATTCAGCAGTTGCGAAACGAACACGCGCGTTCTTCCGGTGTATACGCATCGAAAACAGCAGGGTCGGACGACGCGGAGAGACGCGCGCGCGAGGAGGAGGATAAGCGCAAATATCGTCTCATCCAGGAAAAAGAAGATCACGATGGTCGTATGGCTCTGATCAAAGGGTTTTGGCAAAAGGCCGCAGGCACCGAACTATCGCAGGAACAAAGGAAGAAGATTGAGGCACAGATGACAACCGCCTCAAGGTCGGATGCCGAGGCGTTGATACTTGCAGCGGGAAATGGTGAATGGGCAAGACTTGGCATGCCGTCTCCCAAGAAAAAAAAGACTGTGAATGCGTCAAACGACGGCGATATAGTCGATGACACGACAGACAACAACGTGCCAGTCGGCGGAAAACGGGGATTGCACAAGGCTTTCGACCACGAAACCGAGGAAGGTCTTCGCAAGTCCACGACTCGCGCATCGAAGCGCGCGAAAGGCAACGACGGCGCCCCTAAGGAACGCGAGATTCGTTTTGCCATGGAATGGGACGAAGATCGTGATGTCCCACGTATCGACATCAACGTCCGCAAGACGACACGCTCGGGTATGCGCCGCATTGAACTCCCCGCTCGACACCAGACAGACGACCTCAAAAGCGTCGATGTCAACATCGGTCTGATCGACGCCCTTTATTCGGCGACGCGGGCAAGCGTAAACGACCCCGGAATTATGGCGCGCTACGTCCCGGGATCATCTGGTGCAGAGTTGCTGCCGATGTTCACAGAAAACTCTGGGATTTTCCGCGCCGACGCACTCGCTCGATCGGGGGCGAGACGGCGTTAAGCGAAGAAGGCAACATGTGTTCTCTCTCTTCCCTTTTTTTGTCTGTAAATGCAACCATCCCACGTTTCCTCTCCCCCTCTTTCTGTTCAAATAGATGAATCAATGAAAGAATACAGAGTTTTACAAGGTTCGGAAAGTTGGGCAGGCAGAGAGCGAGAGAGAGAGAGAAGGAGATTAGGCACGACGCACGTTCGCGATGAGGGGAATCTTTGATGAATTCGGAACGAAAGTAAACAGCGGAAACGCATCGGCGTCGACATTCCGTTTCGCGAGTTCGATGCGTCGTTCCATCTTGTCCATATTCAGTCTCTGTGAAGCGACAATGACACGGCGATAACCAGCAAATGTAAATACCGTCCCGCCGAGCGTGTTTGTTTTATACTGATCAGACAGCTTCGTCGCATAGTCGCACTTTTTGCGAAGTGCCGTGCGCTGGCGTTTGAGTTCCTCAGCCGACTCTCCGTGAACCTGTGCCAGCGCCGGCGGCCTGATGTGCCCCGTTCTCATCGTTGTTGTTGCTACCGCTGCCATATGGGTAATTTCGACGGGCTGGATCAGATTGCTCGTGAATGGAACTGGCCGTTGCGGACGTCCATGAAGTTAATGACACAAGCCCCGCGAGCTCGACTGCGGATCTGCGTAACATAGGAGGTGCAGACGAATCGTTTAACACGACCGAACAAATCCATGAAGGGGATGCTAGAGATGCTGCCTTCGCGTTCAGATCGACGGCAGTGAAACGTTTGAACCCAGCGATCCCTGTTTTTTCCCGAGTCACTGCAAACTTACACGCCCCAGTTTTGAGCTCCAAAACTTTGACCGCGATCAACGACGGAATAACCATGCGTTCAACGATGTCTGGGAGAACTCCACATTGCATCAGTTCGGACGTAGAGGATCCATCGACGAAACATGCTTTATTGATCACGCGCCAGAATTCGCAATTTGCCTCCATGCAACGAAGCGTATTGCATTCTGCCCCGTCAATCTCTTTATCACGCGACCCCATTGCGTAATTTCGCCTCCACGCCAAAATCGCTGCCTTTAGCAGCGGCAGGTTCGTACAATAATTCATCACACATGCTCGCAGGACGACTTTCGCTGCAATCCGTATGGCAGGATGGATCGAATGGAGACATGCGTAATCATAGTATCCACCGTACAATTCCCACATTGCATCTTTCATACCCTCACCGTAAACATCCAACGTCGCCAAGTGCAACTGAAGTGCTGGAATTTCGTTCCAAAAGGGGCCACCGAAATGATTTGTGTCCACAGGACGAAACTTGAACTGTGGCATAATTGCTGTATTTTTCTTCGTGTTATGCGTGTTTTTCTTCTGATCCTGGTGTTGAGGCGGTTGTTGTTTGGAGGCTAAAGAAGCAGCAGTATTGGAAACTTTCATCTCGGGCTCCTTCTTATGCGATGGAACGCGGTCAAGTTCCCACACTTCAAGCTTCTGCGCGGACGCTTTATTGAACAGTGAAACGATTGGATCTTCTGTTTTTGGTTCTTTGAGTTCGCACTCCAGTCTTAAGGTAGTCAAGGCATTGGCGAATGTCGTCCCTTTTGCAAATCGTTCGATGGTTTTCAGTTCGAGCTGTTTAGAAATGAGCGAGGAGTACAGATCGAGTTGCATCTGGTCCCGGATGTGTCCAGCTTTCGGCGAACAGAGAACTCGAACGGCCTCCAGACTCTCGTAAGCAGCACGGGTGCGTGCAACACTCGCGGATATCGAGGAATGATGATGCCTACGAGAAGGAGGTGCCGGACGTGGATGGATGTAGTCGTCATCATCGTCGTCGCCGTCGTCGGGAATCACCGTTTCCTCCAATATCTTAAAACGGGCGGCATGTGGTGCGTTTTGATATAACGAAATAAGCCAACTCCGTATCTGCTGCCGACTCATCCTAAAAAATGGAGCCCACAACCTGGGAAGACAGTCAACAAATAAATGTTGTTTAATATCGCTTTATAAGGACTGATCTCTACCCAAGTGCCAAAGTTAAGCAAGCTCGTCTGGGAGAATGGCACCGAAACGCGGCAAGACTAATTCAAATAAACCGGCCGCGGCCGCGGCCGCAGCCGCCGCAGCTGACGCCGCTGTTTCTTCCGATGCAGCGGCAGGAGCAGGAACGGGGAACAGGCCTACGACCCCACACAAACCGTTCAGAAAAGCACACGATACGATCGATCAAATGTACGGTACTGTACGTCGAGAACTAATGAGCCTGTTTGTTGATGGGCACATCAGTGACCGTGATACCGGCGTTCGTTTATTGCATTTGCAGAAAAACAGACATCAACCCACTCGTATGGCCAAAGAGATCGAATCGGCATGCGCTGCTAATGAGGGCGAAGAGAAGGTATGCGACGGCCCAACCTCCGCGATCATCGAAGAAACGATGCGACAGGCGCTCCGCCTGTACATTGAAGCGCGCGTTGAAACAGGACGCGCTTTTGCCGACCGCAGTGCAAACATCGAACTCGCGGCAGCGTTTGCGAAAAACGAAGCCGAACTGATCGGTAAAGCCTTAAGTGCAAAGGATGCGAAAGAAGGCTTGGCCGCGCTCGCGACGACACGGCTTGATTTCATTGACGAGAAGGCTGAGATACGCACGGATTTTTGTGGATACCGGGCCACAAAAACGAAGGACCCAAAATACGCCGCATCGGTTATCATAGGGAAGCTGAATCAGGCAAGGGCGGCTGAAAGGAAAGGTAACTCCGTGGTGTTGGATACCGGTGTCACGGACCCGAACGACCCCGAAGGCTCTGTCCCTGGTGAACCTTCGTCACAGGGAAAACCGGTGGACGGCAAAGACTCGAATAATCAGACAGGCATGAGCGACGACAACGACGACAGCGGCAAAGGTACACTCTTTGTCGCCACTACAGAAAATGATCCTATCGCGGAACTCAGCGCAAAGTTCCAATCTATCGATCTCGTCGAGGACGAAAAAAATCTCGGTCAACAGTTTGCGCGGTCGTACCCGTTGCACACTTCGAATTCGACCCATGGCTTCTGGCTGAGGTACCTGATGTACAACATCCCTTCCGCCGAGGAAAGACGCAAATACGGCGAGGGGTATGGCTTCACTACTGCCGTGCCGTTCCCACTTGACAAGACGTTCCAGTACGAACACGACCCGGCCCACGGGTCTGAAGCATATCCGATCAACGTCAACGTCGACCTTCATCGTGTGGTTCCCCTTTTCGCGCGATGGCTGGACGAGGCCAATTTGGGTAAGGCTGTCCACACGGAATTACACGATATGAAAGCGCTGTACGACAAGTTCCAAGAAGAAGCTATGATTAAGGTTCTCCAGGCCCGTGAAAGTTGGGCCGAAAGGGCAGCCGCCGCGATGGCGGCAGCTAAAGAGAAGTCGCGCTCGTTCACAGCCGCCGTGAACTTGCCAGTGCTTGGTAGTGACATGAAACACATCAAAGCTGAGTCGGAGAAGGCAATCGCACATGCGCATGATATGAACTATGCCGCAGAGTCTGCAAGAAATGCAGCCATGAATCCTGGCGTCACACGGCGTTCTCTGGCGGATTTGACGCATATGTTGATAGCGTTTTGGACGACCGTAAAGACTATGCTGCTGTGGTCCATCAACAGAACGGAACATTTCATACCTGACCGTCGCGTGTTCATGCTGCGAATCGGTCAACTCGTGTACGAGCTCGGGCATTATCACGCACTGTGCACCAACCAACCTCGATGTCCGCCCCCAGGTGAACTTCTTGCTGCTATCGTAGAGCACACGTTCGTTTCGTGGTCAAATTTTGGTGGAGACTGCCGCGACGTAACCAACGGAAAAGTATATCCGACTGTGATGCACATGAACCCGAGGTTCCCTTATCACGCAACCAACAAAGGTCCTATGGTTGGATCACAACACGCCAAGAATATGCGCGAGCATATTCTTCGTCAGATGCTCGAAGAAGATAACATCTTTGCGTTTGCCGCTCACGGTCCCAACCAAGCAGACCTCGGGGCGTATCGGCTGATTCGCGCGATCAACACGAGCCTCGTACCAGTAACGCTACGCTCGACACTCTTTACAGACCGGTGTCTACTCCCTTATTGTGAGATCGATTCGGCGCTCACCAGCTGGGAGCCCGGCAGCGGCGAGGCACACGAGAAAAAAGGTCATTTCCTCATGTCTTGGATAGCCGCCTCTGGTGCTACTATCGTACACTTTGATCACATGACGCTTCATAAGGACCCAACACGCGATGCTCGGATAGCGCTAGCCGAACGAACGGCGGCCGAATCAGCGTCGAAGCTGGCCAAAACAAAGAAAGGAGCAGCCGCTGCCGCGGCTGCCCACAAGACGCGCCGCGAGGAGAGTAAAAAGCTCGAAACGCCAATACCGCACCCACGCACGAGTACACAACAGCGCGATTTTTCGACGGCGCGACACTGCTACGCGGACGGTGAACTATATCCTCGCCTGGCAGATGTTTTGGGCCGGTACATACCCACTGGAGGTCCGCGTGCATTCAGGTACTCACATCGACACAGAACTGGGAACGCCGAGTTTGTTACATTGGGAACAGAAATACCCGGCGTGCTTCAGTTCGTAATGTGTGACATTGCCGAGTATTTGATCGGCCCCCTCACAGCAGAGACACTGTCCCGAGAATGGATCTCACTCAGGCAGCTCATATCGGAGAGTAAGGCACGCGGCGAGGTCTGTGATCCGTATGAAGCTACTCCGAATATCAAGGACTCGTTGATGGATGAGGATCTCGAAACGCACCAGATGGAACGCATCAACTGGTACGTGCAAGTGACGACTCAACTCCACGACGAGTGGATTAAAGCCAAGGGATTCCTGGCTCAGGAATACGGTATGACGACGACGGATAAAGAACGCGTTCCCGTACTCGATCAGGTGCGAAAGTGGATCGACAGTGGATCCGACTGGACATCGGTGGTGCCGGAAATCCAAGAAGGCGCAGATCGGGAAGTGAAGCTCGATGCTAAGACGCGTTCCAGTCTATCAAAGATGTCTCTGACGCTTCCCTCCGCGCGGCACATGGTAGAGACGTACAAACGTATCATCGCGAATAACGAAAAGGCAACAAATAAGATGAAACTCTCGAAGTCGACGATTAAAGAGGTGAGAGTTCAGTTAGCGTTCTTCGAAGAGGAGATCGTGCGCCTGTCTGCTGCCGAATCGAACTCATCCGGTGCAACCGCAACCGCAGCCGCAGCCGCAGCCGGTTCCATCGGTGCTGCATCCGCTACCGTTGCCGCTGGCGCCGCCGCTGCTGTGCCGCGCCCAGCTAAAATGGAGCCAACTTCGGCGGCATTCAAAGCTTTATTGACGTCTCGCAAACGAAGTGCGCAATAACGATTCTGTACTTCTTTGAGTTCCTCTGTGATGCGTTTTATCCTGCGCGCGATCAACGCCGTCTTCCGTGCTACGTAGTTAGACGTTGCTTTCGTTTCTGCTGAAACATCTCGAAAGAAACGAACATCTTCCATGAGTCCAAGTGCACGAGCTCGAACCGTTGATGTTTGCGATGCTGCGTCTTGTGTTGCTGCTGCTGCTCCCGCCGCTGCTGCCGGTGCTGATGCCGAGGGTTTCGCTGTCTCAGGAACGAAACGCGTGCCAAATGTCAAAACCGTCGACTTCCGTAGTTCAGGGAGCGCGCGTGGCTTTTCCCCGCCTTTGTTCTCGTGTCGCGTCGCAACGGTCAACGCGGTCCCGTTCGCGCGCGTCTTGATCCAAGAAGCCACTTGGCTCGGATCGCCACTAGGCGGCCAGCTGTCTTGAATCATTGGTAGAGCATAGAAGCACCCATTATGTGCAATGCATGCGCTGAGAACTGCTGAGCGACAGAGATCCTTCAACGTTGATTTTTTGTCGGGGTTGTTATCCGCGTCTGAAGCGGCAGTAGTTGTAATAGTAGCAGTACCGAGACTTGATATACATGCTGTGGTCATGCATGCGTCCAATACATCGAACAGTCGTCGTCTGGCAGAGGGAGTTGGAACCGGTTGTAGAGTGGACAAAACCGTGCGGGCTGCCTGCCACGAGAAGGTTCCTCCATTCAGAGTCACGTCCAACATCCATTGTATGATGACACTTGCTGTCCATCGAACGTCCGCATGAGGAATATTATTATTACCATCCACGGTGGTCGTCTTCGTTAAGTCCAGCCGCCCCCCTGCATTCACGATCGAGTTTGTGCGTGGGAGCCAACTCTGGTTGGCGGTTCCCGTACATGATGCGACGCACCAGGTCATACAGGTCTCGTGGTCCGGCGGCACAAAACATTTGGCGCGGGAAAGGATCGTTGGGTATTTTATTGCTTTTTCTCTTCCTTTTCCTCCTCCTCCTCCTGCAGCCGTGTCGCGACCCTCTGATACCAACTGAAGGGTTGCAATTCCGATCGCCGCGGCGTGCCATCGATCACCAATCGAAGGTGTACATGGCGGGCCCATCGTTAAAATCTCAGAGGCAAGCCAGTCGTGCACGTTGGAGGTGAAGTATGAGGCAGAATCGGCTTCCTTCGTCTCGGAAAAGGTCGACACGAATCCGTCAGCCCGTGGAAGCATGCGATGTGCATCACGGGCCAGGCGCTTTTGCTCGAGTGAGCCCATTTTCCCGTCCGCGAGTCCGTCTAACAACGCCGCACCAGCCGCTGGCATAGCACGCCGACGATAGTCCAACTGAGTCTGTACTGCCATTCGCAGTCCATTGCTTGCTGTAATGTGCCTATCTCGGGCGTCTGAATGTGTCCCGTCACCGGCCGACTGAGAGATGCATTGTGATAGCTGGTACTGGGAGTATTGCTGGCTCGACGTGTCGGCTTCGAGTGACGCCGCCTCTGTAGAGATCACGTTTTCGACGTCGTCTTCCTCTCCTTCTGTGTCGTCCCCGTGTTGAGTCAGGTCGAAGTTCAATTCGTCAAAGTCGCCCATTCTGTAGAAACGCGGACAGTCACGAACGCGCAAAAACACTCACGGAAGAATGAAAACACGTTTCACAAAAAAAGTCGCGGAGCGGCTAAACCTCCTTTATTTATTCTTCCGACTCATAATTTCATCCGTCTCTCTGCGACAGGAAGTAACTATCCGAATCGATGATGCATTATGCCGACGTACTGTACCAGGAGTGCCTCGAAGAGGAAAAGAAATCAGAAGAACGGGCACGTGCCGCTGCCCGAGTCAGACCGACCGAACCGCCGCAGCTGGAACCTATCACTCAGACAGCGTCAACTCAAGAACGAAACGTGGTGAAACGAAAGCAAGTACAAACGCGAAAAGGACAAACGAAAACGGCGGAAACGACGGAAGTGAAGGCTTCAAGTTCCGCTGCTGCTGCTGCTGCTGTTGCGCACGTCGCAGCTGCTGCTGCCGCATCGTCTGTTCCACCTGACCCGGTGAAGATCAGTCACTGTTCGTTCAAGAGAAAACCGAAGCCAGTGCGTGGAGTACACCCCGCACCGATCGGCAGAGTTCTGCCGCGCCAGACTCCCGAATCTCGTGACCTCTTCAGGCGGATGTTCATTGGCGACACGAGGCAGGTACCTCTTCCCGTGCCGACAATGGAGACGCCTGACCACGAACAAACAGCAATAACGACCGCAGAAGTTCTAACAAAAGTTGACGTCAAAACCACCACCGCGACGAGTTCCTCGACACGACCAGAAGCTCTGCCCCAGATGCAACGAAGACAAAGTTCGATGACGGCACCCCCGACCATCCGCTCCCTTTTTCTTGTTAGGGATCTCGCCCCTTCGTTTATTGGCCAATCGCTCGATCTTATAGGGTCTCCCGATGCCTGGTTTCCAGATTCGGAGTAAAAACATCGAACAGAAAACGCGAACTGCTGATTCACTCACTTGCCTCATTCGTTCGCACATCTCGTGCTCGTCGCCGCCGCCGCCGTCATTCTCACACTTTGTTCCGTGTCGCACGCTCGCGAACACGTTCACGGTGTTTCGTTTTCATCGCGTCTCCAGGAAAGGCTGATATGTCATCTGAACGGTGTCCTAGTCAGGATCCCGATTTGGCACGAATTCGCGCGCGCTCGTCGAGCCGTCAACGCAATCTCGTTGATCCTCGTACGACGCCGTATCAAGGACGTCGGGTCCAGTCGTCTCAGACTTTCAGAGGTCGCGGGCGGGGTCGGAATTGGAATTGGGGTGGAAATCGACGTCGAAGTAGAACGCGTAGCCGGAGTCGGAATCGCAGTCGCAGTAGGAGTCGGAGTCGAGTTCGAAGTCGGAGTCGAAGTCGAAGTCGGGGTCGTGGTCGAAACGGAAGCAAGAGCAAAAGCCGCGACCAAGACCGCAGTCGCGTAGGAGATCGCAGAAATGAACATCGGGTGAACGATGGTAAGAAAACGACACAGGCGTCAGAGACTTCGGGACACAAAAAGAGCAGAAGTCAAAGTCCACGGCACCGCGGCGACAAGTCTCCCGCTGTTGCGACCAAGAACAGCGTGAAAGTGGCCAGCATTGTCGTCGTACCCGCCGCGGTGACCACATCTGGCGCTGCTGCTGCTGCTGCCTCTGCTGCTCCTGCCGCTGCTGCTGCTGCTCCTGCCGCTGCTGTTTCCGCCGCCGCCGCTCTCGCCGGTGTTCCTGGCAACCATCCCGTGCATTCTGATCTTTCCCTCGAAGACGCCAAAGATTCGAAGTTCGCTCTATACGGACCATGTATTTTCGGCTCAAAGATTTCCGCGCGGAGCATGATCGGTCGCATGCACGACGAACACTGCTCGGAGAAGGTCCTGCGCGAGATTCAAGCGGGATTTTCTAATCCCCTAAGTGAAAAAATCCGAAAGATGAAACCCGCGACCTTATTTATCGTTTGGCCTCATCATTCCGACCCGCTGTGGTCTCCAATCGTGGCGAAAGACCCGCTCAGTTCCACCTGGACAACCGAATCCCCGCTTCGAAAGCGTTACCTACTTAACGCCGAACTGGTGTCGCGCGCTTTCTATGAAGGTTCCATCTCCCACGTGATGACACTCCTGCCGTTCTCTGAGGTGTACACCGCGTTATGTCGCCCAGATGAAATCACACAGGCAGGAGGCGAACCGATGCTTCCGTCCGCCTTGGTCACTGTGCTCGCGAACACGTATCCATTCGACGCCCTGAATTCGATCCGCCTGGCAGACTTCATGTCCCGGGTTGCTGATCAATCCTCGTCGTCGTCGTCACAGACGAAGCTCGTTCTCGTATGCGGGTTTGATTACGACGAGGATTCCTCCCCGCTACGACTGAATGGCGAACTTGGTCGGTTCATTTGTGGGGCCAGTCTTCGCCAAACGGCGCGATACTGGGGCTGGTGTGGTGCAAACTCAACCGAACAGCGCGACACGGAGAGGTGCGATGACAAGATTCTCTTAAGGCGGATATCGGTGTGGAAGGAATTGTTCAAATACATCTCACTCACTTCGGTGTACACCAACTCGGGTCTGACACCTGGCCAATGGGAAACGCTGAATGTTTTCGAGACGACTTCGCAACACCGCGAAGCAATGAAAGAAGGTTCGATGGAATCCACATCGATACAGTCAAACGACGATGCGTTCAGCAGACGGAACCTCCTGATATCATCCGGATGGTCTGCGAACAACTTCAGGCCAGGCGCGCACGTGAACGATGCCGTTTGGAGCGCCGAACCGCCATGCACATCTCTTCCTCCCCGCTAACAACAACTCTCGATGTACGCTAGTTCTCCAACAGGAAAACGATTTTCTTTTTTGACCTACCTTTTCTCTACAGCCAACGGCTCGGTCCTCGAGACTTGATGCGATGCACGAATTGATTTTCGCCTGAAAACAGGAACGTATTGATGTTCGGCTGAAAAACAGGAGCGTAAAAAGTTTTTATAAGGCGATTCCCCGGGGGTACTCAAGAAAACCGATAATGTTATCTGTGCATCAGAATATGAACTCACTCGTAACCTCTCATCGATAGATCAGATAGAACGCAAAATGCGACCCGCATACTTCGGGTGCCTCTGTGTCATCGTGTCGCCTTTTTCGAGTACTAAACCTTTGTCGTATTTCGTTCTGTTCCGAAAGCAAAGCTTTTCTTTAAGGAAAAATGCCGATCGGGGGCGATGATGGCTTTGTAGGCCGTCTGAATGTCTCACATACATCAGCATCCGCATCCGCATCCTCTGCGTACAGCGCGGGTGCGATGAATGACCTCAACGCTGAACGATTCGATCCGAAGGCGTATATCAACCTGTGGACATCCAAGCCGACCGTGACGGAAACCGAAGCCATCCGCGACCATATGGACTTTGTGCGCACAGTGAAGGTGATGGCATCATTGAGGAAAGACGATAAAGGCAAGGTGAAACCGATGCCGAGTGCATTGGGCGCACTGATCCAGGACGATAACGCGTTCACCACTCGCATGGATGATTACGCCGAATTCTTTATGGAACCGAAAGTGGAAAAAAAGCTGCAGGAAGCCATGGCAACTGAAGATCCGGAGATGACGATGGACAGATTTCGAGAACTTCCGGTGATGAGTCAGATGCGTTATGCTGCGAAAATTCTGCATGCCGGCGACCACGACGTCACAGACAATAAGATCGACGCTCAATTGGCACGCATCACGACGCGCGCCATGGACCTACGCGAACAGTCTGCATACTTCGGCACGCCGGATCGCGGAATGGGCCCGATCAACAAGTTCGATTTCACCGGAAATCACTCACAGCAGCCGTTGCTCAGTGCTTACGCTGGGCCTAACAAATCCATGACGGGATGGCTGATTCTGGAGGTGGCGATCGAATCGACGTGGTACACCAAATACGCGCTACCCCTCCGCCGTGATGACAACATTGCAGGAACGGAAAGTGAGTTGCTGGTGTTCAATCCGAGCATGTTGGACCGAGTGCCGATCCTGGCGACGTCCAGTTACGTCACGAGTCGATCGCTACGTTATCGGAGTATGCCCGTGCGTTTCGGAAAAAGCGCAGAGATGGAATGGACGTTTTCGCGAACACCGCGAGGTCGTCTGATTTGGATGATGCAACAGGTGCAGATCCGTAACGCCACGATCACTACTATCGTGTTCGGTATCGCTACGGCGCTGATGACGTGCAAGGGAACGGTCGGCATCAAGAGTCTGAATTACGGCCGAAATACGGGCGTCATGGGAGGCGAAGCGAAATTGCAATACGACACTCGTTATAAGTATGAAGCCGCTCTGACTAAGGAGCAGACGCGCTGGGACCGCATGAACCGACACCCGTCTCCGGCGAACGAGATCGTTGACGATGCATGTACTGAGATCCAGAACCAATGCAATCAGTTCTCCGGAGGTGAAAATGTCACGCGCCAGAAAAACCGCATCGTTGCATCCTTCACGCGCGGGACCCCGAAATTGGCCCTTCAATCAGCAGCGCTGAATGCGCCAGAAGTGACTGGCCGCCCGCGAAACTTTGACTATGAGATGTTCAAGGGGGAGTTGGTCGGCGACGACACTGTCCTGATGCCCGGCGGATGGCGCGCAGCAGAGAGCCGCGCGTTTCGTACGCAAGGTGGCGACTATGTTGATCCTCAGAAATCAACACAAGTGATCGGACATTTCGCTTACACGAACGGTGGCGTAGACCGTCTTAACGACCCGTATTCCATGGTCCTGAAAAACATAGCAGGACCGGCTGCGCCTGGCCGAGGAATCGCCGATGAGGCTGTTAACCCGCTTGCCGCTGGCGCCGCTGCGTATCGCAACGCCAATGATGCACAGCAGTACCAAACCTCGCAATGCGATGTTCGTGTGTACCGCGCACAGACGGACACACTCAAGAATTACACGTTCGACGAACTCGTGCGTACGAATCAGATCTACCAATCGTCGGCGTTGAATCGCGGTGGAATCGATCAGCCCGGTCGAATGCTGACCTGGCTCGGTGTCGCAGTCATGCTCGGAGGTCGCCACATGCGAACCTCTACAATGCGAGCGCACGACGCAAGGGGGGTTCGAAATGGCGACTTCTGTTTGGAGGCGGATTATTACCCAGTCGCAAATATGACATCTGAAGAAAAGCTGGCGCGCGACAAGAATCCGAGCATATACTCGCAACGTTCATTGGCCCGTATCCACAAGGCGCATGGGCACCCGAACGGCGATTTGGGTGAAGAAAAAATCATGACCGCGTATGAGTTCTGGGGCCCCGAGAAGTCTGAGATCATGGCTCGATATATCGAACTACGATCCGCATCTCCTGGCGTCGCAGAAACCTTCTTGCGATGCCCTCGTAAAGACAGGGGTGTTTCGAATCCTCCCGCGGGCGGGGTTGCTACCATGACCTGGGTCGACTGGCTGAACTTGATGAAACACTTCACGATGAAGTATTCCAATTTCATGGACGCCTGTTTGGATTTCAACGTCCCGATCTTCTCGCGTCATTACATCTTCACGCCGTTCTCCCAATACGTAACAAACGCGGCCGTGATCTGGCGTTCTGGCAGCACCGAACTGGCCACAATCGATGGCGCAGTGGAAGGAATCGGAGATACTCAGTACGCTCTGCCATCATACATGATTTCGCTCGATGCACAAGTTGGCCACTACAACGCCAACTTCCACATCTATCTGCGTTCTATGGTGAAACATCCACAGTACGTGTACATCGACAAGTTCACGTATGTGGAAAAGCATCTGCGCGGCGACAACGGGCAGTTGTTCACTGTTGACGATCAGCGTTCATTCGCAGGGAATGGCTCCAGCCTGTCTGGACATGACGCGTACCTCGACGTGTGTGCATTGTGGAAGTCGGACCCCGCGGCAAGGGACAAGAGTGATTTCAGCATCTTCGTCCCCCCTAATGCGATTTTGCCAGAGGATAACCACATGGACATTACTGGCGGCTATTCGCCAGACGCCGTCAACTCGGATGGCGTGCTGCATTACCCAACGGCGGAATTCTACCGTGCGTGGTGGTCATTCAAATCGGTCCAGAGCGTGGGCCGGCAGGATCCGGACTTCTCCATCGAGAACGGCAATTCCATCATCTCTCGTAAGTATCACGAGCAGACGTCGATAGGACGTGACGGGCGCGTCCGTCGCATCCGTCGAAGAGACTGCGGACACTGGGGCATGCGTCTCGGACCACATTACATTGCGACGCGTTCAGATCCGCTGGTCAACCCGATCACACGGAACGAAAACCCCGACATTCTGGACGAGTAAGAAAGAAGAAGACCAAGAAGGGCCCACCCGAAGAAACGGTCGCTGTTCTGTTTCCTTTCCGAGTGTCTCTGTCCCTGTCTCTGTTTTTTGCATGCCTGCCTCTATCTCTCTGTGGTTTCAAGTGAACCGAAAAATCTGTATAAATATTGAGGCGTGTGTTGGACTGAGATGCGAAAAAGTATAAGAGAGAAAGAGACACAGAGACAAAGAGAGAGAGGGCTTCTCGATCGAGATGATCCGACTCGACACACTCCTTCTTTTTTCTTTTGCGTTTCTACAACGCTGTTACGCGACGGTGATTCAACATCATACCGCCGCTGCCCAACCCACTAAATTGAGGTAGTCCTTGAGCGAGAATCTCCCTACTTTCGCGCGAAAAAGAAGAGGGCGATAACAAAACTCGCTCAACTCGTTCTCGCGGCCGCGCAGACTCGGTGCATTCTTGGCCCCTATCCTGCTCCTCCTCCTCGATGTTACGGTTCGCGGTTTCACGTAAAATCATATTGTTAGCGAACGCGGCTTCCATCTCTTCCTTTTCGGCATGCGCGTTGCGCGTGAAAAGCATCACTACCATGCATAACACCGCAGAGATCCAGATCGTCGCAAACGCCCAGTTTAAACTGGCGAAAAAGGCAACCAAAGGAACTTTGAAAATCATATCGCGCACGTTAGAAACGTAGATAGAAAGTCGTTCGCGCCACACCGGAGTGTGAACGACCTCGTGCGACAACATGCATCCACTGTGCAGCACATCGTCGATGTGCATGGAATCTGGTATGTCTTGACACAGCTCATGCTGCTTTTGATATCCGATCCGACGAGTTTCGATCATAGTCGCAGTGTCACCGAACATCACATCGACCGCCAGATATACAACGGATGCGACAAAAAGAAGTAATGTTATCGCTCCTGCCATAAGTATGATTTGTTGGACAAGGGAGAATCGATCCCATGCGAACTTCTTCTTGCTTTTCCTGGCCAAACCAAGGGTCTTTCTGTATGCGTTGCTCAGGAGTTGGCGCATCACAAGCACGACGGCGTTGCGAGTAAGCACGTCACTCCTGACCGACGAGGCGCGGTCCCCGGTTATTTTCGTACGGGAACAGGTGACAACCTCGTCATCGCCAGTGACGGATCTGAACGTATCGCTCGTCTGGGCGCATTGTAATCCGTTTTCGTTGCATTCGCCAGTCAACCCTCGTCCTTCGTCGTCGTCGCTGTTATGTCTTCCCAGCATGAAAGATCACCTAAAGGAAGATATTGCAACACAGGTATAGGAAAATTATAGACTTCAGAGGGCACTCAACACAGGAAACATAGGAACCGGTGGGTAATAGTAACAGCTCTTTTTATGACTTGGCGATTTTCACACAGAATTGGTTTTGCGGATATGTTTGGACCGCAAAATGAAATTTTCTCCCGTCCCGACCCAAGGGGGGGGGGTCCCTATGTTGGTACACGGATAGAATTTTGGGTGGATGGTCAGGCAGGTTCCGTATGGTGTCACATTTGTATAGGGCCAAAATAAGGGGGTCATATTTTCTCCTTATCTCAAGAAATGACCCCCTTCCTTAATTTTTTTTCTGAAAATTTTTTCGCGGCGAAAATTTTTGAAATTTTTCTGTGTAGAATTATGGGTCCCTTTTCTTGAGATAGGGAGAAAATATGACCCCCTTATTTTGGCCCTATACAAAAGTGACCTCATACGGAACCTGTCTGACCATCCACCCTAAAATTTTTTCCGTGTGCCAACATAGGGACCCCCCCCCCCTGCGGCCGAACCCAGGAGAAAATTTCATTTTGCGGTCCAAACATATCTGTAAATTCAGCCGCGTTTCGCGGCAGAACGAATTCCGCCGCGTTTCGCGGCATAATCAAGACTTAGCAATTTTTTAAGAATCCGGTTTTGCGGATATGTTTGGGCGCAAAATGAAATTTTCTCCCGACCCGACCCCAGGGGGGGGGGGTCCCTATGTTGGTACATGAAAAAAAATTTGGGTGGATGGTCAGGCAGGTTCCGTATGGGTCACTTTTATATGGGGTCAAAATATGACCCCCATATTTTCGCCCTATCTCAAGAAATGCCCCCCTTCCTCTTTTCTTATTTTTTAAAATTTTTTCGCCGCGAAAATTTTTGAAATTTTTCTATGTAGAATTATGGGTCCCTTTTCTTGAGATAGGGCTAAAAGACGGGGTCATATTTTAGCCCATACAAAAGTGACCCCGTACGGAACCTGCCTGACCATCCACCCTAAAATTTTTTTCATGTACCAACATAGGGACCCCCCTTATTACCGGTTGCACGTTTTTTGGCACAGGGAGAAAAACAGAGGAAAAACGTCATCGCCTACGCCTAATCGAGCACTTCGGTCAGTTGACACTACACCTCAAGCGACTTAGTTGTTTGGTCGCCAAAACCCGTTATTGTTGATTTCGACCCTTGTTCGTATCGCAATATTAGGCGCAGCGCCGCGTTGGGCGTGCAATATCGCGCGGAACGTGCGGGCGGCAAAACACCCTTGTTCTTCCGGGCGGGCGACCGGCAGCAGCAGCAGCAGCGGCAACAGCCGCCGGACAAGCTCTGCAGTTGTTGGCGGGCCGCAAACGCAAACTCTGAGGTGGAAACTGCACTTTCTAGATCGAACCCCGCGCCGCGTTATTGCATGTTTCAACAGTTTCGCGGTAGAATAACCTTCGTTTCCAACGTACAAAACCATTCCTGAACTGCTCTACGCTTCGTGACATGTGATGTTTGCGTTTTACAGATCTTTTCCTCCAAATTCGTCAGGATGTCGGTTCTCGCCTACGCATCGGTGTTCGCCATGTGTGTTCTGTTGTCGAGCGCACGCACCGATGGGATGCGCGTCGACGCCACAACTGCTGTGTCGATTTGTTCGATCTCAGCGCTTCAGGACTACGACATCGGTGACGTGTTTCTCTATCCGGGGAGTACCCTTACTTACCGGCGCGTGACTCACTGTGAACATGGCGTCATAACCAGGTCACGATACAATGAGTGCAATAGGGTCACACTCGTGGATGAGGTCCGCAAGCTGCCGCCGGGCGAGGTAACGTACGGTGCCTATTCGAACCTGATGTGGTTCACCGTCGATCTCGCACAGTGGAAGTTTACAGAGGCTCTGATGTGGGAAGATGACATGCTGATCGCTCGTTTAGACCCGTCTCGTGTCGGCGAAGAGTTACTCGTTGGGTGTCGTCCGGGAACGGATACACGTGAAAGGGCATATGATATCGCCGATCACAAACTCGAGTTGCAGTGCTTGGGTGTTGTGGAACACTACGAGACTGTTTTCTCGGGGTACATACCGAGCGACGCAGGTCCGATGCCTCGACGTAACTCAACCATGTAGATTTTGACTCTATATCTCTCTCTCTAAACCAGATTCCTAAAAATTTCCAAGTCTCGAATTTGCCGCGAAACGCGGGGGAATTTACGGATATGTTGGGGCGCAAAATGAAATTTTCTCCCGGCCCGACCCCAGGGGGGGGGGTCCCTATGCTGGTACATGAAAAAAATTTGGGTAGATGGTCAGGTAGGTTTCGCATGGGTCACTTTTATAGGGCCAAAATATGACCCCCATATTTTCTCCCTATCTCAAGAAAAGGGACCCATAATTCTACACGGAAAAAATTTTTCAGAAAAAAGGCAAAAAGAAGGGGGTCATTTCTTGAGATAGTGTAGAAATATGGAGGTCATATTTTAGCCCTATACAAAAGTGACCCTATGTGGAACCTGCCTGACCATCCACCCAAATTTTTTTATCCGTCTACCAACATATGGACCCCCCCCCTGGGGTGGAGGCGGGAGAAAATTTCATTTTGCGCCCCAAACATATCTGCAAATTCTCCCGCGTTTGGCGGCAAAACGCATTCAGCCGCGTTTCGCGGCATAATCAAGACTTAGCAATTTTTAAGAATCCGGTTTGCAGATATGTTTGGGGCGCAAAATGAAATTTTCTCCCGCCTCCACCCCAGGGGGGGGGTCCATATGTTGGTAGACGGATAAAAAAATTTGGGTGGATGGTCAGGCAGGTTCCACATAGGGTCACTTTTGTATAGGGTCAAAGTATGACCCCCATATTTTCTCCTTATCTC
>CAZGOM010000060.1:0-28838 GCA_964527265.1 uncultured Phycisphaeraceae bacterium
AGTCATTGTCCGATAACGGGCGGGAAAGTCAAGGAATCATGAGCGGGGGATTTTTACACAATTTTGAAGGCGGGATGCCTTGTTTTAAGGGGTTTGGGGGGATTGGGAAACAGGCATGCCCTGTTTTTTTATCTTGAAAAGTGTCCGCGAGTCGAATTCGATTTCACATCCCTTGAAGGACATGACCGCCGTCAGGACGCACACGGCAAAGCCGATCATGCCAAACGCGCTGGCGATGACCATGATCAGGGGGTTTTCCTGGGTTTGGGTGGGAAGGCCGGTGAGAAGAGGCTGGTTATTGTCAGGGTTTTGGGGAACGTAATTCACGGGAAAGGGGTCGCCGGCCTTCATGGTTTTCCATAGGGCGGGTTCGATTTCGATGTTGTTGGTGCCTGTTTTCCCATTTTCACCTTCGATTTTGATGTTGATGCGTCGCGTCACGCCATCGGGAGCGGTGAAGGTTTCGGTGATGGTGGCGATCCCCGGCACGGCAAAAGCAGTGAATTCCTTGTTTTCCCGATGCATGTGCCAGGCAAGAAAGCCGGAGCCCACGCCCACCACGAGGAAGAAAAGGGAGCACAAAAGCAATGTGAATCCCTGTTTGCGTGATTTTTTAGCGATCACGGCTTGCGCCGTGTTGTCGGTTTTACGGGCCAGATGGCTCTCAATGAGGGCAATGATGGCGGGCAGCTCCGGAAAGCTGTGGGGCAGGGTGATGATGGTTTTGCCCGAAGCATCGAAGATGTGCAGGCTCGGAGCGGTCTGCATGGCCTGTTGCTCTTTTTTGAGCCAGCCAATCTGCCCCCAGGGATAGTGGATCGCCTGGCCCGACTGCGAGAGCAGGGCGATGCCCTCGGGGCCGATGGTGAGCGATTTTGGGGCTTTGCGCTGGTTTAAGCCGGACATCAGCATGCCAATCCCCAGCAGGATGGGCAGGGTGGTGGTCATCTGGATGAGCATCATGTGATCGCCCGGCAGGCGGACAATGGCGCAGAAGGCGCAGGGGGCCACGGCAAAGAGAATGCATGCAATGACGATGTTGATGATGCCTGTGCCTGCGCTGCCGTCGGGCGCAGCGAAAGTTCTGGCGGCGGGGAGGGATTGATTCACGCGTTATGACCTCCGGAGGGCGGTTGGCAGGGATCGTAGCAGAACGGGTGCCGGCCATGCTCAATACCTGTTTGACGTGTCGTTTCGCTTGGCTGGTACTCAACAATCAGCGGTAGGTGACTGGGGTGTATGGGCGGCATTAGAATTTTGGCCCAAATGAAGCGGTATGCAGAAAGAATTATCACATATATGCGGTAGCTATCCATCCGGATTGGACCTTGATGAAACTGGTATTTGATGTATCTTTAACCTAGGTTGTTTTCAAATCAATACTTGAGTACCCCAAGTCGGGAGGCCACGCGTGACAGTTGCAAGATCAGAACCCAGAGTCCAGGTTGCGGTTTCGGGTGCCGGGTGGAAGGTGAATCCTTACGTGATCCGTCTGGAAAAAGAGACGGGCAAGGGGTGGGAACCAGTCGCCGAGATCCGAAATCCGTTTGAAGATCTTTTGAGCGGCGCAGGCGCAAAAGAAGGCATTCAGGGGCAGGTGATTCTCCCGGAAGCCACTTCCGCCAAGCTCCGTCTGACGGTCTGCGTGCCGCTTTTGAATTACGCGCGCGTGGTGATTCCCGACTGCGGCCGCCACTATGTCAACTCCATGAAGGCTCTGGACATCCGCGCCGGCCTTTTCCGCATCACGGCCCCCAACGCCGGGCATCCGTTTTTCGCACTCATGAGCGAAGCCGGTCCCTGCATGTTCGCCTTCGGGCTTTTGGATGTCGACGGCGCAGTGGAGATTAAGCGCGTCCTGCCGGTCATCAGCCAGCGCAAGGCGATGGTGGGTGGTGATGAGCATTTAGGTCTGGCCTTTGAATGGACGCCTGCCAAGGCCACCAAGTCCGTGCCGATCTTCCTTTCCCGCCAGCACGCTTCCTGGTTTGAGGCGCTGCGCGATTACACCGGCATCATTGAAAAGCTCGACGGCATCTCCCAGCCACATCACCCTGACGCATGGCGCCCGGTGTGGTGCACATGGACGGCATTCCCCAGCGCCGAGATGACCGAGGAACGCGTCCTGGCCAATGCAAAAATCGGCAAAAAACTCGGCATCGGCACCATCATCCTCGACGACGGCTGGTTTGGCCCGGGCCTTGATGACGACAACTACGCTCCCCACCAGCCCACCATCAATCACGGAGATTATTACCCCGATCCCGTTAAATTACCGGACCTTCCGGGTCTGGTGAAACGGGTCCAGGCCACCGGCACCAAGTTCCTCCTCTGGCATGCCCCCCTCTGTGTCGGGCCCCAGGCCAAGGTGGCCCCCAAGTTGAAACATTTGTTTCAGAAGAAAGAGGGCAAGGACTTCCTCAGCGTCAACGGCATGCATCAGCTTTGCCCCTGCAACAAGGAAGTGCGCGACTACGCCAAAGCCGAAACCTACCGCCTCTTTAAGGAATTCGGCGTCGATGGCCTCAAAGTCGACCTCTACAACTGCCTCAGCGACCAGATGTGCGATTCCACCGATCACGCCCACGACATCTCCGACCCCGTGCGCGGCGTAGATGCCGTCATGGCGGCCGTCTGGGCCGGCGCCCTCGAAGCCCGGGCCGACGCGATCATGGAACTCAAGCAGGACTACGGCAACGTCCGTCTCGCGCGCCATGGCACCATGGTCCGCGCTGGCGACACCGCCTACGACATGGACACCAACAACCAGCGTTGCGCCTACACCCAGGCCTTCGCCCGTTGCGTCCACGTCGACCCTGTGGTTACCAGTGTTCATACCGACCCGGCGCACATGGCCCTCCTGGCCTTGAAGAGCGTCGTGTTCGGCGTGCCCACCTTCAGCATGGATCTCCAGCGCTTCACCGATGCGCAACTCTCGCCCATCAGCCATTGGCTGCATTTTTACAACAGCCACGTTGAGATGTTCATGGCCCCTCGCAAGCCCCTTTCGCTGGATCAGGACGTCTGGTCCGGCGGCGTTGAGCAAAGCAAGTGGGTGGCCGCGCTCCGCCAGGCGCGGGTGCTGGCGCTGCCGGAAGGCAGGAAGGTGCATGTTTTCAACGGCACCGGGCGCGAAACCCTCCTCCTTGAAGCCCCCAACACTCAGGCCCGCGCAGTTAAAACCTTTGACCGCGACGGCAAGCAGGTGGCTGAAACAACGCTTGTCGCCGGCGCTCGTGAAATAAATGTGCCCTCCGGTGGCCGCGCGGAACTTTTCATCGCGTAAGGCGACTAAAATGGAGACTGGTTTGACGTCAAAAAAGCCTGAAATCTGAATCAAGTAGCATTCAGAAACTGCAAAAAGGGAGATTGGCGTTAAACCTGAAACAAGGTTTTCTGGACATGAAGCAAGAAGTGATTATTGGTGCTCTGGCCGCTGTGCTTGCCTTGGGCCTGGGGACTCAAGGGGTGATGGCGCAGGCCAAGAAGAGCAAAGGGGCGAAGCACGATGCCCCCGCGGCCAAGGAATCCGGGAAAGATCCCGCAGAAGTGAAGACGGAAGCCAAAGCAGGCGCCGCTCCCACAACCGGGCAGGCGGCCGGTGCGTCCGAAGGGGCAGCCGGCGGTACGCGTCCGGAAATCGATGTCGAAGAGGAAGAAGAGCCCGAAATCATCGATAAATCTTTCGCCATGCCTGCGGATGTCATGATCCGGGCTCGGGTTGCCAAGAGCGATTTTAAAAGTCCCATCGTCATCCGCTGGCGCTATGGCGGGGAGGGCCTCTCGGCCAGCGATCCGGTGAGCGGGACGTTTTACGCCAAGCCGCAGCCCAGCAAGCTGCCGACGCTCGATCAGCCCGCCGAGCCGGAAGTCGAAGTGGGGTTTGAGGATCCCAATGATCTGGGAGACAAACTTGCGATCGGGCAGTGGTCGCAATGGCTTCCGATTGAGACATTTTCCAAAGGGAAGCCATTTCCCGGAATGAGGATGCTCACAGTCACGGCCAACAAGCCGGGCAAGGGCAAGAACCCGATGGAAGGGACGGGAGGGCTGGGGCCCATCGCAGCAGATTTTGAATTTGAGATTTCCTGGCAGGGACGCACGCTTAAAACCATTCGTGAGAAGGGGGTGACGGGGGCGACCGCGGGGCTGATGCTGCGCGCCAATACGCTCACCGCTGGAGTGACGCCTGAAAGCAAGCAGTTCCTGGATGGCATGACGGGGCTGAAGGATTACGTGCAGAGGCGTCTTAGCTTCCTTGAGAATTTGCCGTGGGCCAAAGGGCCCAAGCCGACGCTTTTCTTCTTTGTGACTGATCTGGGTGGCCTGGGCCTTGGCTCAGGTTACAAGATCCGCCACACCAACCCTGAGATCAGTGAGTTGGAACTCAAAACGGTGCGCCAGATTGGCGTCAACGGCCTCCGCTCCGCGCCTCTGGTTCTCCATGACTGGATCGCCAAAGACGACCCGCGCGGCATGGACTACAAGCATGGCCGCATCGGCAGCGCCGGTGGGTACCCCTCAGGCTCTTACGACCCCGAATCCGGGTCGAACGAAGCCGATGCGGGATGCCCGTACAAAGAAGGCATCGACGAAATCAAAAAGAAAATGGCCCAGGAAGCCATCACACGTAACAAGGCCGCCAAGGTCGATGAGATTTGGGCCCTGACCGTTGATGAAATCGGGTCCGTCTACGGCCGCACGGAAGAGAAAGGCGAGCACATCGCCAACTGCCCGCGCTGCCGCGATGCCTTTCGCGAGTATCTGAAAATGGAGGGGCGCGAACCCGAGGAATTCGGGGCCATGAACTGGGACGATGTGCGTCCCCTCAATGGTTCCGCCGAAGAAAACCTCAACTGGCGTACCGACAAGGCCAAGGCCTTGAACATGTACTACAAGCAGTTATTCGTCAATTACGCCAGCGCGCAGAGCTTCATCACCCTGCGCAACGCCATGCGCGACGAAAACGAGAAGAAGGACAAAGCCACCCCCGGCTCGCCCGAATCCAAGCAGCCCTACATGTACAGCTACGCCCTTCGCAGCAACCTGTTCCTCATGGGCGGGGGATCACTCGACTTCTTCAACTTCTATCGCTTCGCCGACAACGGCTTTGTCCATGAAACCAGCAACCGCGACCCGAGGGTGTGGAACTGGGACGGCTATCTGCTCGATGTGGGCCGCATGATGGGCCAGGAGCAGGGGACCAAGCTGGGGGTTTACGTCAAGCCGCACCGCGGCGCGCCCATCCAGCGCATTCTCGCCTCCTGCTCGCGCGGCGCGCAGATGATCTATCTCTACACCTATGGCCCTGACTACTGGAAGGGTGACGGGTTTGCGGGCTCTGATGGCATTCTCACCCTGTGCAGCAAGGCGGCGGCGATGATCGCGCGCGTTGAGCCGCACATCTATAAGAGGCCCTTTGCTGAAGAGGCCCGCGTGGGTCTGGTGCAGCCCAGATCGTCGGAAGCCTGGAGACGTTTTGGCTCCGGCGACGCCTGGATCGCGGCATGGGAGAACTGCAAGTGGGTTTACACCGGTCTTCGCCATGCCAAAGTGATGATCGACCCGCTGGACGAAGTCATGCTGGAGAAAAACGACCTCAGCAAGTACCAGGTGCTCTATGTGATGGGGCCTAACATCACGAGCCGTTCGATTCCCAAGCTCAAGGCGTTTGTGGAAAACGGCGGCACCCTCTACACCGCCGGTTATGGCCTGGCCCGCGATGAAACCAACACCGTTCGTAAAGACCTTGCTGCCCTCCTGGGCTTAAGCAGCCGCACCGAGCCGGAAATCTGGCGCAGGGTTGGCGTCTATGGAGCGACCGGTTATTCCAACTTCATGGGCGAAACGTCGCAGATCAAGAAGCCCCAGACCCCCGGGCCGGTGACGGGAACGGGGATTTTTGCCGGCTGCGTAATCGAGCCGCAGGTGGGCCGAGAAGTCCTGGCCCCGGCCGAGGGAACGCAGGTGGTGGCGACTTATGCCGACGGCAAACCCGCCGCGACGCTCCATAAAGTGGGCAAGGGCCAGGTCATCACCCTGGGCTTCTACCCTGGCCTGGATTACATGGCTCCGAATCTGCAGGGCCCCTTGGATATGGTCAAGGGCTACAAGGAGGAAGCGCTTGGATTCATTTCCAGGCCTGCCCTGGAAAAAGTGACCCCCCGCACGCAAGTGCCTCTGGCCAATGTGGAAACAGTGCTTCTGGAAGGCCAGAAGGGGGCCAAGGCGCTCATCCTGATGAACTGGGCTTATGGGGCCGGCACGCTGGTGAAATCCAACAAGGGAACCAAGGCGTCCAGAAACATCGCGGCGTCGGAGAATGTACCGGTTCGCGTCAAGGATTTACCGGGCATCAAGCGCGTTTACAGCGCCTCCACCGACAAGGAGGTCCCCTTCAAGGTCGAAGGCGGCGATGTTCTGGTCACCCTGCCTTTGTTGGAGGAGGGCGAAATCCTGATTTTTGAATGACCACCATGGTTTCCAGGGGCATCAAATCCTGATCTCAGGTACGTTACTTGTCAGGAAAGCATGAGGAGAAAACCATGACCCGATCCAAAGTATTGCCGTTGTATGCGCAGATATCAGGGAAGATCGCAGCTGAGATCCAGGCTGGCCGTTTCAAGGCGGGACAGAAGATCTATTCCATTCGCGAGATTTGCGAGCAATTCAACGTCGCGGACATCACCGCCAAACGTGCTTTGCAGGACCTTGGCCAGCGCGGCCTCATCCGCACCGTCACCGGGTCAGGCGCCTTCGTCACCGATGTGCCCGCCGAGCAGTCGCCTGCCAAGCCCGTCCCGCGTCAGGTCGTCGGATTCCTCAAGCTCGGCCAGGCTCCTGCTCCGATCTTCGTCCATGAAATTGAACTCATCCAGCAGGCGCTCACCCGCCTGGACCTGCCGATGCTCCACATGATCACCCCCGACGAGGTCGATAGCTCCAGCGCCGCCGAACGGCTGATCGAATTCGGTGCCGGCTGTCTGCTCGTTTTTCCGCAGCATAAGGGAGATTTCGAGCAAAATCCGGTGCTGGGCAAGCTCCGCAGGAGCCCCGTCCCGTTCCTCGTCCTTGAAACCCGGATGGCCAAGGATTCCTACATCTGCACCGACACCGAACGCGCAACCCGTGAACTGGCCGATTATCTCTACGATCAGGGCCACCGGCGCATCTGCCTGGCCACTGCCTACCACCGCAAAGTCACCGGGCTGGAGACCGCCGTCAAACGCTGGAACGATTCCTCCGTCAAAACCTGGGTCATCGGCGAAAGCGGCAAGGATGAGATCAATATGCACCGCCTGGCCGGTCAGATTATGGCTTTAACGCCGCGGCCGACCGCCGTCATCTGCTCCGACGACTCCGCCGCCAGCGTTATTGTGGGCCACTTCATGGCCCACGGCATCCGCGTTCCCGAAGACATCAGCGTCGCAACCTACGGCGATCACCCCACCCTTTCGCAGGGTTCGCCCGTTCCCGTCACCGTCGTGCGCCATCCGGCCGCGGAAGTGGCCCAGGAAGTCGCCAGCTGGTGCAAGGACACGCTTGCCGGCATCCGCCCCACCCGCCGACTCCGCCGCGAAATCACTGGAACATTGATCGCCCGCGACAGCACCGCACCCCCGTCTGGAGCCCCTGGAGGGGCATGATTTAAAACACCTCAACTCAGGAAACCTTTTCGATGACGTCGATCGCCCTTTTTGACCGTGCCGAGCAGTTTAATAGCCGTATCGCCGTCATTTCCGACGGCCAGCAATTCACCTATGGGCAGCTCTTGGAGCGCTCGGCTAAAGCCGCATCAAAACTCCTGGCGGGCAAGGGCGATCTGGATGGGGCGCGCGTGGCATTTCTGGTGCCTCCCGGCATTCGCTATGTCACCACGCAATGGGGCGTCTGGCGCGCAGGCGGCGTGGTGGTTCCTCTGAGCACCCACCATCCGGTGCCGGAATTGGCTTATCTGATTGATGACTCCAAGGCGGCCATCGTCGTTTCCGGGCCGGAGTATGCTGACCTCCTGCGCCCGCTGGCGGCGGAGCGGAACCTGCCTTTTTACCTTGATTCCGAGCTTCTGGAAGCCGCGGCAGCCAAGCTGCCCGCGGTGGACATGAGCCGCCCGGCAATGCTGATTTACACCTCCGGCACCACCAGCAAGCCCAAGGGCGTGCTGACGACGCATGCGATCATTGATGCGCAGGTTCGATCACTGGTGAAGGCATGGGAATGGTCGAAAGATGACCATATTCTGCATGTATTGCCTCTGCATCACATCCACGGCATCGTTAATGTGCTTGGATGCGCGCTGTACAGCGGTTCAATTTGCGAATTCTTCGAAAAATTCGACCCTACGCAGGTCTGGGACCGCTTTATCAAGGGTGATGGGCTCACATTATTCATGGCGGTGCCGACGGTCTACAGCCGCCTGACGGCCGCCTGGGAACAGGCCGACGACACCCGCAAGGCCGCCATGAAAGCGGCCTGCCAGAGGCTTCGGCTGATGGTGTCCGGATCGGCGGCTCTTCCGGTTTCAACGCTTGAAAAATGGCGCGAAGTCTCCGGCCACACCCTCCTGGAACGCTACGGCATGACGGAAATCGGCATGGCGCTCTCCAATCCCTATAAGGGCGAGCGCAGGCCGGGATCGGTAGGCATCGCACTGCCTTATGTCCATGCGCGGCTGATTGACGATGCAGGGAAGACGATCACAGAAGAAAACACGCCCGGCGAAATCCAGGTCAAGGGTGAGACGGTGTTTCAGGAATACTACGGAAAACCGGAAGCAACCAAGGCGAGCTTCACCGAAGACGGCTGGTTTAAGACCGGCGACGTGGCGCAACTTGAACGCGGCTACTACCGCATTTTGGGACGCGCCTCCAGCGACATCCTCAAGACCGGCGGATACAAGGTTTCCGCGCTTGAGATCGAAGAAGTGCTGCGCGAACACCCGAAACTGGCCGACTGTGCCGTGGTGGGTCTGGAAGACGTGGAATGGGGCCAGAAGGTCTGCCTGTGCGCGGTGGTGAAGCCCGGGCAGGCAGTGGAATTGGCGGAGATCCGCGCGTGGGCCAAGGAGCGTTTGGCGGTCTATAAGGTGCCGTCGGTGCTGAAGATCGTGGACGCCTTCCCACGTAATGCCATGGGGAAGGTGAACAAGGGACAGCTCGTCAAGAGCGTGTCGTAAGGACAAACTCAGGATCAGTCGGAGCGCATCCGGATTCAATGGAAAGGCCGGCCTTTTAGGGCCGGCCTTTCTCTTGCCTGGCTTTATTATTTTAGGGTTCAACCTTTCCCGGGTTTTTCTTTGACGGGGGGCACGGTGACGTTTGCGCTGGCCATGAGGTCGTCCTTGACGCGTTGGACCTCGGGAGCGAGTGCAGAGGCGCTTTCCGAGAGCCCGAAGGCAGTTTTATCCGCGAGGATCATCTTCAGCAGCATCTGAACCGGGCCGGATTCCAGGGGATTGTCGCCCCCGGAAGTCCCCGTTCCACCGCTCCCGGACCCGCTGACAAAGACGCGGTCGGGGACCAGGGGCTGGGTAGAACCGGCGAGGGCTTCCATGGCCTTGGTGAGGGCGTACAGCCTGGGGTCGCCGTAGGCCAGGATCTGGTTTCGCAGAGCTTCGGCCTGGGCCAGACCGACTTGAAGGGCGCGGGTGGACTGGCCCTTGCTGATGAGCGTTTCGCGTTCGCTCTGTGCAGTCGCATCTATGACCATTCGACGGCTTTCAGCCTCGGCCTGGATGATGGTCTGCTCGGCTTGCCGCCTTGCGCGCTCCAGATTCGCTTCGGCTTCGACCACGGTTTGTTTCTTGCCCATCTCGGCCTTGGCGAGTTGAGCATTCGCCTGGTTTTCGACGATACGGATTTCCACCGAGGAGTTGGTTAGTTCCTTTTGCTTATTGGCCACGGCAGTGGCTTCCTCAAGCGTGCGGCGTTTGTCCGCGGCAATGCGCTGCTGCTCGAACGTCTGCACCTGCTCGACGGAGAGCTGGCGCTGGCGGAGCTGTTCGAGAAGGGTTTCGATCTTGCCGCCATCGGTGCGGCCGGCTTCGGCTTTACCGATGAGGACGTCAACGCATTCGATGTCGAACTCCTGGAAGCGGTCGCGCATGGCGATGCGTGCATCGTTCTGGATGTCGTCTCGGCTTTGCAGGAGTTCGAGCATGGAGCGTTTGTGTGAGACGTCGCGGAAGTAAGCCGAGAGCATCGGGTCGATGGTCTGGGTGATGAGTTTTTTGACATCACCGAAACGCTGGATGACGCTGGGGGCTTTCTGGTAGTCGATATGGACGACCAGGGAGAGGGGGAGTTCAGGTTCGTAGGCGTCGTGGGTGACGAGGTCGATGGATTTAAGGTTTTCATCGTAGTGATGGCTTTCGGATCGGCCGGTGATCCAGTGGAGGACGAAATTGGTGGTGGGAACGAGGACGATCTCGCCGGCATAAGTGTTGAAGGCATATTTGCCTGGGGGCATGGCTTCGTTCCATACGCCGCATTCGCCTTTGGCGACTCGCTCGCCGTGACGGAAGGATGTGCCGGAGACGTCGGCGCCTTTTTTGCCGTAGTAACTGATGACGACGCCGACATAGCCGATGGGGACGATGGTTTTGGGGATGAGTTCAACGGTGGCGAACCAGCGGTTGATGAAATAGGTGCCGTCGGTGAGGACGGCGTATTGCTTGCCGCGGATGCCGCCCTGGGCCAGGAAGGCCTCCGGGTCCTGGTAGCTGGAGTGCTGGAGGACTTCAGGGGCGATGATCTGGCCGGTGGGAAGCGCTGGGCCGTCGTGGACGGTGACGATGCCCAGATCATCGGTTTCGCGCCCGATGACGATGGGGGCGAAGGCGCCGACAGCGGCGAGGGTGCGCTGCCAGTTGCCGTAATGGCTTTCCTCTTCCTTGGTGGGGCGCAAGCCATAGACGCGGTTGCGGGTGATGACGACAAAGAGGGCAGGGTTCACGGCGTAGGTGCCTTCACGAAGGATGGCGCGCTGGCGGCCGCGCTGGCCTGTGCTGGTGAGGAAGGCGCGGCCGTTTTGGAAGTGGTCGCAGGGCACGATGCGGCCAAGGGTCTGGCTGGGCAGGAGGGATTCGCCGTCGCGGGCGTAGACGTAGCCCAGTTCGCCCTGGGGGACGGTGACCAGCGGCACGCGGTGGACGCGGTATTTCCAGCGAGGGAGGCCATAGTGGAGCCCGCCGCGCTTTAAGTCGCACTGAAAGCCGGCTTCACCTTTTAAGGCGATGATGCGCCCTTCGCGGATGGGAGAGCCCCAGAGCTTTTCGATTACGCCGGCTTGGTCGTTTCGGATGTATTGGACGCCGATGATTTCCTTGGCGGCCCACAAGAGGAGAGGAAGGATCAGCACGAGGATGGAGAACCAGAGAAAGAAGAGTTGAAGGATTGACATATGCCCTCCTTGTTTTAGGAGCGAGTGCTTGGACTTTGATGGAGGCCTGTTTGAGACAGGCTCAGGTTTTGGTAAGACGCTCGTGTAACCCCCTTGACCCCCGTAGGCGGGGCGTGGGCAGGCGGGGCGCTGCCGTGCGGCGCCGGGCCTCAGTCTTGAGTTTGTTTCCTAGTGTGGGGGTATAGAGGTGTGCTGCGTACGGGCCTTTCGCGGCCCGCCCCCTCCCTTGCGCGGTGTTATCTCCACCCGGAATTGGAGTGAGATGCGCGGGAGAGCCGTGGGGCGTGGGGCGCTTTTCTGAAGACTTCCTGCGGGCGTGCGCTTGCGTGAGTGCAAGGTTTTCGCCGGCGTCTGGTCTTGTGCGCCCTGGCCGAAGCGGCCGGGGAATCAAGCGGGTTTTGAGAGCGTCAAACCCGGGTATGAAAGTATCAGGAAGGCGATGGGAATCAAATCGTCCGCTGCACTGCGGGTGAATACTTTTTATCTTGTTTTTAAGGTTATTTTGTTAACCCGAAGTGGATTCAGGTTCTATGCAAAGCGCGTGCTATTGGGGATGGATGCTGGGGTTATGCGCGGCCTTGACACAATCTTGATATATCACTTAGGAAGAGTCGGTGGATGTCTGGCGGATGTGGATAAACAGGGCGAACGTGATGGGCCCTGCGCAGCGGGATTCTTTGATGGAAAGGATCTTGATTAAAACGGGCAGTGGCCGGATTCGGTGTAAAGGTTGTGGCCGATCTTGCCCCAGAATTGCTTGTAGAGGAAGGGGATGGTCCGGTCGTAGGTGCCGGAACTGGTTTGGCGGGTAGTGAAAGGGATGAACTGGGAGTGGCCGTCGTAATAGGCTGCGCTGATGCCGGTGCGGTTGTGGCTGGAGAGGTCCAGGACGGCGGTGTCTTCTTCCCCGGAGACGATGGCGCGGATACGCATGAAGTAAATGGAGTCGAGGTATTGAGCGTTTTCAAAGACCAGGCCGGTTTCGGAGTGGTTCCAGAATTTATCGGTTCGGTAGCTGGTGGTGGTGTCGCCCCAGGTGACAAAGCGCTGGCGCCAGGAGGTGGCATAGCTGTCGCCGCTGGAGGGGCAGCAGCGAGTTTTCACGTTGGGAATGTAAGGGGTGATGGGAGTGACCCAGGAGCCGTAGTTGTAGTTCCATGAACCGCCAAGGGGCGGGATGAAGAGCTTGTAGTCTTGAAAGTATTGGGTGAAAGCGAGGGCGGTGGAGCGGACGTTGGCCATGCACTTGAGTTCGAGGGAACGTTCGCGCGCTTTTTGGAGGCTTGGCAGCATGAGGCTCATAAGGAGGCCGATGATGGCGATGACGACAAGCAGTTCAACGAGGGAGAAAGCGGATTTTTTACGGTGGTGCGTGCCAAACGGCGAGGGTTGATGACGCATGGTGGCCTCTTTTTTTGGGAGCGGAGAAATGAGTCTGGAATCTTCTAAATCAGTTTATGTATCGCGGAAAGAAAAACAATCGAAATTATCATTGAAATTAATATTGAAATTAACTGAATTTTTGTTGACAAGCACATGGGATAAAAGGTGCAGGAAGCCCGAATCAAAATGTTTGGCGTGGCTGTTGGTTTCGTCAACCGAGGTGTTTTCAAATGGGCTGAATTGGCGTGGAGGATGGGGATGTGAAGGGGAGTCCGCAGTCGGGGCATTGGTTGCCGGGGGCTTTGTAGAGGAGATAGCCGCAGCCGGTGCAGCGGGGTTCTTCGATTTTGATGGAGATGCGCAGGTGGCAGGCTTTGCAGGCGCTGTCTCCGACGGGGATGTTTTGGCGGGTTTTGCAGCGGGGGCAGAAGAGGTCGATGAGGGAATCCATGGCCAGGGCATCGGCGGGGGCGAGGTTAACGCCGCGGGTGAGACGGGCGGCGATGATGAGGGCGAAGGTGGCGCAGAGGGTGAAGATGACGCCGGCACCGGTGAGGCGGACGAGGGGGGTGTCGCTATTGTCCCAGTGACCACGAAGAGAGATGGAGACCCCGCAGGCCAGAGCGATGGTGATGAAGGAAATCAGGTTGGTGCCCAGGACGACGTAGCGGGCTTGTCTGGAGGGGCCGAGGTTCAGATTCAGGACGAAGATGGCATGGGCGCAAAAGAGGGCCAGGCCGGTGGCGATATCCAAGGCGCCGTTGGATTCCTTGGCTTCAATCCAGATGCCGATGATGGCGATGGCAGCGCCAACCAAAGCGGCGAGGAAGCCGAGCCAGCGCCAGGGGTAGGGATCGGGGCGTGTCCAGTGGAAGAGGGCGATGGCTGCGATGGTGCCGTAGAAGTAAATGATGGCTCCGGTGGCCATGAGCTTCCAGTCGACATCATAAGTGTGACCGGTGATGGTGGGCCACCAGATGCCGGTGAGGAAGGCTGCTGCGCTGACGGCGAAGGTGAGAAGGGCAGTGATTCTTGCAGGGGTGAAAAGCTTGTTACGCTTGAAGGCGATGATGGCGATGGCGGGCCAACCGACCGGGAAGAGGATGAATCCGGTGGCGAGGAGACGCCATTGGACATCGCTGTAATCGATCCAGATCGCGCCCAGGAAGAAGATGAATTGCAGTGCGATGAGTGCGACACCCCAGAGGCCGGCGTCCCGGGTGTCTTCATCATCGACCCAACCGGCAATGGGGATCATCATCGCGGCGGCGATAGCGGCGACGAATGACGAGAGCATGACGCGTCCGACGATGTTCCAACTGCCCGTGAGGACGGCGAGTATGCCGCACACGCCGGTGAGCAGGAGGGCGGCGATCATGAGCTTGAGGAAGAGTTTGCGGTTGAGTTTGATGGGTAACTCCTGAGGGTTTGTTGGGTGGAGTCGACCGCATCTTATCGAGTGCATGTCTGACGCGGTTGATTTTCAGGGCACCAATTCGCGTTCTCGGGGTTCCAGGTGAAAGTTATGGGGCTGGTCGCGGGATTGCTTATTGTCGATGAGGACGATGCCCTGCCCGGCGATGAAGCCGGCGATGCTGGCGAGGAAGATGGGGACGGGGAGGCCTGCGCCGGTGAGGGCCAGGACGATGAGGGCGGAGGCAAGGGGAGTCTGGGTGGCGGCGGCATTGAAGGCGGCCATGCAGCAGAGCATGGAGAGGGCGGGGTCTACGCCGGGTATGTACATGGCGATGATTTTGCCGAGGATGAGGCCCATGAACATGTGGGGGATGACCAGGCCGCCTTGCCAGTGGCCGCGGATGGTGACAGCGGCGGCGACCATTTTGGCGACGAGTATGGCCAGGAGGATGCCGATGGGGAAAGCGGTGGTCATGATGTGGAGCATCTGGCCGCCGCCGTAGAAGTAGCTTTCGGGGACGAGCCAGCCGAGCGTGCCGATGACCAGGCCGGCGGTGGTGGTTTGGACGATGAGAGGGACAGTGCGGTGGTTTAAGAGTTTGCCCATGTAGCGGAACATGAGGGAGTAGATTTTTGCGACAGGTCCGCAGGCAAGGCCGATAAGGACGGCGATGAAGGGCGTCCAGTAAGAGGGGGCGATGTCGACGTTTATGTGCCATGGGGGGACCAAGCCGTGGCCGACGAGGACGAGCATGACCAGAAAGCCGACGGCGGAGCAGACGATGGTGGGGATGACGGCTTCGTAGTATTCCAGGCCGCGGGTGTGGAGCATCTCAAGCCAGAGCATTGCGCCGCCGACGGGGGCGCCCAGGAAAGCGCCGAAGCCCGCACCCATGCCTGCGAGGGTGAGGACGCGGGTGAGCTTGGGAGCGTCTGCGCGTTTGGCGACCCAGCTACCCAGTGAGCCGCCCGCCTGGGTGAGAGCGCCTTCGGGCCCGGCGCTCTGGCCGCCGATGAGGCCCAGGAGGGAGACGGGCTGGATGGGGAGATTGTCCTTGGCGGGGAGTTCCCCGGCCTTATGGAAGTGCATGATGATGGTGGCCATCGAGCCGGGATCAAAAAGGAATTTGAGGATGAGGCCGATGATGAGGCCGATCAAGGTGCTGAACCAGATGCGGTGGATCGGGTTTTCCAGGAGATGCCAGAGGTGATGGTCAATGGCGTGCCAGACGTAATAAAACGCTGCGCCGAAGAGACCCACAAGGACGCCGACAGCAGCAGATAAGGTGAGCATGCGGCGGTAGGTTTTCTCGATCTTGAACATTCAGGGCTCCATGCCAGGCCAGCACCCGCGGGCGATTGCGTGTGGGTGGGGTGTCTATTTGTGCGATGCGGGAACCGATTCCGACACGGCAGATTAACCGAGCGAACCTTGATATGCACGGTTTTTGATGGATAGAAGAAGGGCCTGCGACCAAACGCCCGAGGGCGGGAAGACTGGGCATTTAAGGTTTTGAAGAATGCAAAAGATGCAGGGCCGTTTGGGCCATGACGGACTCTTCGTCGGTGGCAATGACGCGGACGGTGACCTTGCTTTTGGGGGTGGAAATGATGGAGCGGGAGGTTTTGTTGGCAGCGATGCTGAGGCGGATGCCCAGGTGGGTTAAGTTTTTGCAAATGGCGGTGCGGACCTGGGGGGCGTGTTCACCGATACCACCGGCAAAGACGAGGGTGTCCAGGCCGTTGAGAGAAGCGGCGAGGGCACCGATTTGTTTGCGGGCGATGTGGCAGAAGAGGTCGAAGGCGTTTTGGGCGTGTGAGTCGCCTTTTTGCATGGCCGCGGTGATGTCGCGCATGTCTGCGCTTTTGCCGTAGACACCTTTGAGACCGCATTCCTTGTTGAGGAAGGTGTCCAGCGCATCGGCTGTCATTTTTTTCTCTCGCATGAGGTAGACCAGGAGGCCGGGGTCCAGGTCGCCGGGGCGGGTGCCCATCATGATGCCGGCAAGGGGGGTGAAGGCCATGGTGGTGTCGATGGGTTTACCGTTGGAGACGGCGGCCATGCTGGCGCCGGAGCCCAGATGAGCGAGGATGACTTTGCCTTTGGCGGCCTGGGCATCAAACTGGGCGAGCTTCTGCATGAGGAATGTGTAGGAGATGCCGTGGAAGCCGTAGCGGCGGACGCCCTGGGCGAAGTAGGTCTTGGGAATGGGGAATTGTTGGGCGACCTGGGGAAGGGCGTAATGGAAGGCAGTGTCGAAACAGGCGATGTGGGGGAGATTGGGGTAGGTTTTCTGGAAAGCCTGGATGAGTGCGATTTCGCCTGGGAGGTGGGCCAGATCGAGGGGTTGAATGCGTTTGAGTTCGGCAAGGACTTTGGGGGTGATGGGTTGGTGTTTAAGGAGCTTCGGGCCGCCGTGAACGACGCGATGAGCGACGGCGGTGAGAGTGTGGGAGGTGGTCCAGTTTGAGATGCAGAGGGCGATCTGTTTCACGGCCTCTGCGGTGGTGGCGGCTTTGATGGATTGTGTGGTGGTTGGAGTGGTGAGGCGTGCGCTGGGCGTGCCAAGGCGCTCGATCTGGCCTTTTGCGGACAGCTTTTCGCCCTCAAAGAGGGCGAACTTGATGCTGGAGGAACCGCCGTTGATGGTGAGGATGAGGGGAGGGGGCAAGGTGGAAGATCCTCAAATAAGTAGGCGGGGTAAAACACGGCCCGCCTTCGGGGCGCCCCCGACAGCGGGCCACCCGGATTGTTCACCATTTCCAGTTGCGGATTTCGGGCATGTCCTGGCCGTGTTCCCTGATGTAGCGTTTATGATCTTCGAGTTTGTCGTTGAGCTGCTGCTTGAGATAGTCGGCACGTCCGGCGAGCTGGGGGAGGCGGTCGATGGCATCTTTGGCGAGGTGGAAGCGATCCATGTCGTTTAAGACGGTCATGTCGAAGGCGGTGGTGATGGTGCCTTCTTCCTTGTAGCCGCGCACGTGGAGATTGTTGTGGTTGGTGCGGCGATAGGTGAGGCGGTGGATGAGCCAGGGATAGCCGTGGAAGGCGAAGATGATGGGTTTATTACGGGTGAAGAGAGAGTCGAAATCGCGATCGCTCAAGCCGTGCGGGTGTTCGGTGGCGGGTTGGAGTTTCATGAGGTCGACGACATTGACGACGCGGATTTTGAGGTCTGGGAGGCCCTGGCGCAGGAGGGAGACGGCGGCAAGGGTTTCGAGGGTCGGTACATCACCCGCGCAGGCCATGACGACGTCGGGTTCGACGCCTTGATCGGTGCCGGCCCAGGTCCAGATGCCAATGCCCTGGGCGCAGTGTCGCTGCGCGGCATCCATGGAGAGCCATTGTGGCGCGGGATGCTTGCCTGCGATGACGACGTTGACGTAATGGCGGCTGCGGAGGCAGTGATCCATGACTGAAAGCAGGCAGTTTGCGTCAGGGGGGAGGTAGACGCGGACAACGCTGGCCTTCTTATTGACGACGTGGTCGATGAAGCCGGGATCCTGATGCGTGAAGCCGTTGTGGTCCTGACGCCAGACGTGGGAGGCGAGGAGGTAATTCAGCGACGCGATGGGGCGACGCCAGGGGATGCCGGCGGTGACCTTGAGCCACTTGGCATGCTGGTTGAACATCGAGTCCACAATGTGGATGAAGGCTTCGTAGCTGTTGAATAAGCCGTGGCGGCCGGTGAGGAGATACCCTTCGAGCCAGCCCTGGCACTGGTGCTCGCTGAGCACTTCCATGACGCGGCCTGCGCGGGCGAGGTGGTCATCGCTAGGGATCGTTTCAGCGTTCCATTGGCGATTGGTGACTTCAAAGACGGGGCTGAGTTTGTTGGAAGCGGTTTCGTCGGGGCCGAAGATGCGGAAGTTTTTACGGGATTCATTGAGTTTGACGACATCGCGAATAAACGTGCCCAGGACGAGGGTGTCCTGCGCTTCCACAGAGCCGGGTTTTTTGACGTCCACGGCATAATCGGCGAACTCCGGCATGCGCAGATCGCTTAAAAGAAGACCGCCGTTGGCATGGGGATTGGCACCCATGCGGCGCGCGCCTTTGGGCGCCAGCGCGGCCAACTCGGGGAGGAGCTTTCCTTCTTTGTCAAAGAGTTCGGATGGCTTGTAGCTTTCGAGCCATTCCTGAAGCTGAACGAGGTGATGGGGCTTTTTATCGGGCTCAGAGAGAGGAACCTGATGAGACCTGAACGTGCCTTCGACCGGGAGGCCGTCGGCTTCCTTGGGGCCGGTCCAGCCTTTGGGGGAGCGGAGGATGATCATGGGCCACATCGGGCGATTGGTGGAGCCTTTCTGGCGTGCCTCGGACTGGGCCTTTTGGATTTGTGCGATCGCTTGGTCAAGCGCGGCGGCCATGGCCTGGTGCATGGGCTCGGGCTGGTCGCCCTCCACGAAAATGGGAGCCCAGCCGTATCCTTCCATGAGCTTTTGCAATTCTTCATGAGAGATGCGGGCGAGGATGGTGGGGTTGGCGATTTTGTAGCCGTTGAGGTGGAGGATGGGGAGGACTGCGCCATCGGAGGCGGGATCAAGGAATTTGTTGGAGTGCCAGGCGGTGGCCAAGGGGCCGGTCTCGGCTTCGCCATCGCCGATGATGCAGGCGGCGATGAGGGAGGGGTTATCAAAAACAGCGCCGAAGGCGTGGCTGAGGGAGTAACCCAGCTCACCGCCTTCATGGATGGAGCCGGGGGTTTCCGGGGCGACGTGGCTGGGGATGCCTCCGGGGAAGGAGAATTGCTTGAAGAGTTTTTGGAGACCGATAGCGTCCTGGGTGATGTCGGGATAGAACTCGCTGTAGGTGCCTTCGAGATATGTATTGGCCACCAGGGCTGGGCCGCCATGGCCGGGGCCGGAGAGGTAGATCATGTTCAAATCGTGGTTCTGAATGACGCGGTTTAAATGGGCATAAATGAAGTTTTGCCCGGGCGTGGTGCCCCAGTGACCCAGAAGGCGGGGCTTGATGTGGCCGGGCTTGAGAGGCTCTGTGAGGAGCGGGTTATCAAGCAGATAGATCTGGCCGACAGAGAGGTAGTTGGCGGCACGCCAGTAGGCGTGGATTTTGCGCAGCGTGTCGGCTGAGAGTGGTGTGGGCATGGGTGGGCCGCCGGAGTTGGGTAGGGGATGTTTGGGTGGAGACGCGAGTTAGATGTTACCCGGGTGATTGCGCCCTCCAATAGGAGATTGGCTTCAGCGACTATTTGCCATCCATAAATGCACCTGTTCCCAACTCGTGTTTTTCCGGGTGTTGCCAGTGCAATACGAAGTCGCAGGTTTAGGGGTCTATAGTTTTCGTAGGTATTTTGAGATACGAGAAGATGTGTGGTGATTGGAAAAGGATTGTGTGATGCGTCTGTCCCTGAAACCGTTGCATCAGCAGACGTTTGTGATCACGGGCGCAAGCTCCGGGATGGGGCTGGCGACGGCGCGGCGAGCGGCGGCAGCAGGGGCAAGTGTGTTTTTGGGAGCGCGTGATGAAGAGGCTTTGAAGCGCATCTGCGCGGAAATCAATGCGGGGGGTGGGAACGCTGATTTCATGGTGGTGGATGTTGCTTCTGAAGAGGGGGTGAATGGATTGGCTGAAGGTGCGGTGAAACGATTTGGAGGATTCGATACATGGGTGAACGTTGCGGGGGTGTGCCTGGTGGGGCCCTTCAAGGATGTTTTAATGACGGACCATCGGCGGCTTTTTGAGGTGAACTACTGGGGGGTGGTGTATGGATCGCTTGCGGCAGCGCGGCATTTCCGCACGCGCGGAGGAAGCGGGGCACTGATCAATGTCGGATCGGCGACGTCGGATATCCCTTTGCCGTATGCAGGCGCGTATTCGGCTTCCAAGTTTGCGGTGAAGGCGTTTACGAATGTGCTGCGGATGGAATTAAGGCAGGAGAAGCTGCCGGTGAGCGTGACCCTCATTAAACCGGGGGCGGTGGATACGCCGTTTTTAGACAATGCACGAACGACGCTGGGAAACGCGACGCGGATGACACCACCGCGCTACACGCCGAGGGTGGTGGCGGATGCGATTCTGAATGCCGCGCAGCACCCGAGGCGGGAGATTGTAATTGGGTTTCCGACGTTGTTTGGCGGGAAGTTCGTCACGCTGTTTCCACGGGTCGTGGAATGGGCGTTAAGCGGGACCAAGCCTTCGAGCGTGGTGGATCAAGAACGGCCTGCCCCTGATCCCGACAGCTTGTATGACGTACCGCCGGCGGGGAATGAGCGTTCGGGGCATTTATCGGCGAGGTCGTTCAGCGTGACGGCGTGGGTGCAGACTCATCCGGTGGCAAGCTGGACGGTATTTCTAGCGGCTGCGGCGGGCGCTATTGCGGTGATCATTGCCTGGTAGGGAGCAATGAAAAACCCTCGCCGAGAAGCGAGGGTTTTTCAATCGGGGTGGCCGGATTTGAACCGACGACTTCCTGCTCCCAAAGCAGGCGCTCTAGCCAAGCTGAGCTACACCCCGGTGGGTTGAGGGGAAGATTATAACACGGGCGGTGAATTATGAATGCCTTTGATTACAGGTTTTCATAATCGGGGACATCTGTGGTAGAAAGATGGTCAAGTAAATAAAAGCAGATGTATTTAAAGTTGGTAATGACGGGGGAAGTGCCTACAGTATGAAATAGTCAGGGAATGTCTTTGGAAGGGAAAAGCCATGAAGCTTGAAGATTACACGATTGATCCTGCGGGGCATGATTGGCGGGCGTTACTGGATTCGTGGCGTTGGCTGCTGCGCGGGCCGCACACGGTTTGGGTGGCGACCAAGGCGGGGGATCTGCTCTTGGTGACGATGCAGGGGACAGTTCACATCCTGGATGTGGGGCAAGGGGAATTGCGGCAGATCGCCAGCAGCAAACAGGATGCGATGGATCACATGTGCTCGACTTGCGCGGCGGGAAACTGGCTGATGAAGCCGGTGGTGGACAAGATGGTCAAGAACGGCATGATGCTCAACTCTGGTGAGGTGTACAGCTACAAGGTGCTGCCGGCGCAGGGGGGGACTTTTGCGGCGGAAAATCGGGTTGTGATGACCTTGCAGGAGCATTTTTCCCGCTGGGGGAAAGTGAATGCCGAACTGGCGCAGGCGGCGAGTCGGTGAGATGCGTGTGACGGTGGAAAGCGCTTAACTTCATGGGGATACTGGGTTTATATTCGATCTTTTGGGCAATGGCATGGGGTGCGCGGCCGTTGGTGACCACGCACCGTATTCGCCAGCTTTATTTGTAGCCGAAGCGGTCTTTGAGGATGAATTTCAAACCTTCGGAGGGTTTGGAGGTTTTGCCATCTGAGGTGTTGTAAGTGACGAAGACCCAGAATTCGCGGTCGGGGCGCATGCCGCGGATGAGTTTGCCGGATTCGGTCCAGGCTTTGCCGAGTTTGAGAGCGCCGCGGCCGTCGGAGTACGCGCTGACCCAGACGTCGTAGGTTTTGGCATCGGGGACGGTGGTGAAATTCACGAGGCAGCGTGTGCCGTCGTATTCGTGTTCGGGATCTTTGACGCCGAGGACGGTGGTGGGTGCGGCGGTGCCGGATTCCTGCATTTCCTTGATTGGGTTTTTCATGCCGGTGGTGTCGGCGGCGGGGGGCAGGGGCATGCGCAGGGCGGAGAGGCGTACGGCCTGGCTGGATTGGTCGTCGAGGGAGGCATATTCGACATTGAGATCGCCCAGGAGGACATCGTCGGCTTTTACGGGGACGAGGTCGTTGCCGACGATGGCTTTGGGGCGGCGTTCGATGATGATTTTCTCAAGGGAGAGGGGGAGATCGACGATGCCGTCGCCGCCGTAGGAGCCCCACCAGGATGAGCCGCGTTCGCGGAAGCTGTCATAGGGGAGGTTGGAGGGGAGGGGGAAGGTGAGGTAGCGCCAGCCGTCGAAGCAGAAGTTGGACCAGCCGTGGATGTCGTCGCAGTTCCAGTCTTCCTTGGAGCCGACGCTGATCCATTTTTCACCTTTGGCGTCGCGGAGGGAATAGACGACGCGGCCCCAGTCGCTGGAGGCGTGGACCCAGAGGCCGAGTGATGCGCCTTTGCCGGGGATCTGCTGGGGCTTGGAGGGTTTTAAGGTGGTGAAAAAGGGCATGACGCCGCGGTCTTTTTCCTGTTCGCCCAAGTGAATGGCGAGGGCTTTGGCTCCCTGCGGGGCGGGTGCATCGACGGGTTTGGCGGTCATATTGCCGGGGAAGCGTTCGATCTGGAGGGGTTTGTTTTTCTGGTAATCCTCATCGGATTCGGTGACGAGCTGCCAGGAGCCATCGGCGGGGCTGGCGAGTTTTTTGGCGAGGATGGAGGGGAGAGAGTCGGAGTGGTCGGGTTCGCTGAGGGAGATGATGGGGTCGGAGGTTAAGCCGTGGATAAAGACGGGGGATTGGCCGATTTTGAAGGTGATCTGGCCGTTGGATTCCTTAAGGGTTGTGGGGTTGTCCTGGGGGTCGAACAGGGTGAGGGTGGTACCGGCGGGGACTTTGAGGGAGACATCGCGTGTGCCGCGGATGGTCCAGAAGGTGTGGACGAGTTGTCCGGTTTTGTAGTGTTTGTATTGCTGGGCGTAAGTGGAGGTGCTGGTGGTGGGGAGGTATTTGACGAAGTTGCAGCGGTTTAAATTGCGGGTGAGCGCGGCGAGCTGGGCATAGCCGAGCTTGGGCATGGACATGGGTTTGCGGGACATCCAACCGCCGCCGTAATGGTTTTCGCCCCAGTAGTTGGCGCAATCGAAGGGGGAATTGCCGGATTCAAACTTGGTGATGCCGTAGCCCATGAGGGTGAGGTAGTTTCGGATGCTGATCTGGGCCTGGCCGGTCTGGCCGGTGTCGATGTCTTTGGAGGAGACGTGTGTGCCTTCGACGAGGACGAAGTAGGCGTCGGGCTTGTATTTGCGGACGTCGGAGAGGACGGGGTACATTCGGTTTAAGACGACCTGGTTGACTTGTTGCTCGGGGAGACGTTCAAAGCCTGGGAGGTCCAGAGCGGAGCCGTCAATGAGGGGTGCGACTTCCTTGGAGTGCTTGAGGAAGACGACGGCGTTCATGGGATCGCCGTAGGGGATGAGGAGTTTGATGTTGGGCCATTGTTTGCGGATGGCGGAGGCGGAGGCCATGTAGCGGGCGAGCATGGATTCGAAGGTTTTTTGTTCGTATTCGGTGAGTTTGTAATCTTCGCCGTACCAGGAGGGCCAGATGCCGGTGGTGATGTTGCCGATCTGAGGTTCTGCGAAGAAGGGGACATAGGTGGGGCGGCTGACGGGGCCGAGGGGGACTTCATCTTTTTTAAGGAATTCAACGACGGCCTGGCCGGATTCTTCGGTTTTTTCGGGGTTCCATTTGGGGGCGTCCTTGGAAGCGGAGACGAAGCCGGTGATGTACATGGCGCCGCCGCTGAAGGCGGCTTCAGAGATGAAGCGGTGTTTCTGGGCGAGGGCGAGGATTTCGGGGTCGGCTTTGCCGTAGTTGCGGGTGGAGGTTTCGGCGCCGGCAGCGGCCATGACGGGGATTTCGCGATCAGTGGTGGGGGTGTCGTGACCGCCGCCCCAGCCCCAGAAGCCGAAGATGGGCCCGCGGCCTTGTTCCCAGAGGGCTTGTTCGCGGGTGTCGGGGTGGAGGTGTGCAAAATTGCGCTTGAAGGTGTTGGCAGGGATGTCAGGGCCGGAGATTGTGACGGCGATTTCGTGCAGGCCGTAGCGGGTGGGTTTGAGTTCGACAGGGACGGAGAGGGGAGTGTTGGAGGCCGGAAGGGTGACTTCCTGGGTCTGGGTTGTCTTGTCGAGACCGTCGGAGCTGGCGGTGTTGATGGTGAGGTGGACTTTGGAGGCTTTACCGGAGTCGTTTTTGAGGAGGATGTTGTATTTGGGGGTTTGAGGGGCGGTCCAGATATGGCCGTAGGTGTCGGGGATGAGATCAACGTCGAGGTCTGCGCGTTCGAGGGTCATGGCGTAGAGCTGGACGGAACTGGGGAGGCCGCCGGCGTGGTGGGAGTATTCGAGGGGGTCGGGGTATGCACGGTAATAGTGGACCTGCTTGGTGATTTCGAGGCCAATTTTGTCGAGGTCGGAGAACCAGGAGAAGCTGTCAGGATCCAGGGGAATGGTGATTTGATAAAGGGTGGCGTCTTTGCCAGAGGCGAGTTTGACCGGCACGGCGCTGGAGACCGTGGCTTTGTCACCCAGAGAGGGGATGCGGTCGTTGGAGAAGGTGATGGGGTGGCCGGCGTCTGGGCGGTAGAACTGGGCGCTCAAGATGGGGAGGCTGTCGGGGCGGCCGTCGGCGACGGCGACGACGTGGAGGGCTTTGTAGCGGGCAGTGGGGATGTGCATGGCGATGCGAGCGGGGTCGATGCGGTGGGCGGCGGTCCATCTGCCGTTGAATGCGCCGCTGTTGGATTTGAAATAACCGGGGAGGGCGCCGAAGCGGGTCCAGGATTGGCCGAGGTCTGCCGACGGCGCCGACGGCGCGGACGCCGCGGAGTCGCGGGTCCCGGGTACAGAGTACAGAGTGGAAGAGGGAGGGGAGGAAGAAGTTGAAGAGGGGGAAGTTGAAGAGGGGGAGGTTGTGGGGGAGGGGAATTCGAAGGGGATGTTGTTGATGGTGGCGGTGCGGCCGGCGGCGATGGAGTCTGGGTTGGGTTGGCCGGGAAGAGAGCTGGCGAGGACGCTGTCGCCGGCGAGCTTGGTGGAGTTGGTGTTGGAGTGGAGGGAGACGGGTTCGAAGAGGGAGGGCTGGGCGAGGGGGGCGATGCGGAGTGAGAGGAGTTGAGTGTTGGGCGAGGCAGTGATTTTGAACGTGCCGGATTTTTGAAGTTCGGCGGGGATGGCTTGCTGGCCGATGTAACGGCCGTTTATCCAGGCGCGGACGGTGTTGCCGTCGAAGGTGCAATGGGCGATGAGGAGAGTGTCCTGGACTTTGGGGGCGTTTGCGATCTGGGATTCGATGGTGGCGCGCATTTCCTCCGACCAGGCGAGGGAGACGTCGCTGACGGGATCGAAATAGATCGTGTCGCGCGAGGGTTTGAGTTCTTTGTAGCCAGAGATGACCAGGCCAGCGTTTAAGGCGTTTATAGCGTCTGTGGCGGAGACGGAGAACTGGACGGAAGTGATGGTTTTATCGGGTTTGACCTGGGGGAATAACTGGAGGTTGATGGAGGCGGTGGCTTTTGCGTCCGGGTGGAGACGGAAGATGGCGGTGAACTGAGAGGGGGCGGAGATGGGGGCTTTGGTTTCGAGTACGAGGGGGATTTTGGTGTTGGTGGCGAGTGCGGGTTGTCCGTTGGCGTCGATGAGGGCGATGTTTTTGGGGGGGAGGGTCCAATCGGCGGGGTTGGGGAGGATCTGGGAGAGGGATTGGGTTTGCTGGGGTGTGAAGGTGGGTGCGGGGGTGGGTTTGGCGGCCGGGGCCGGCTTGGGGGCAGGCGCGGGCTTGGTGGCCGGTTCAGCGGAGAAGGCGGGGGTGGCAGGGGGGATGAGGAGGCAGAGGGCGAGGAATGCCGCGTGTGCGGGGCGGAGTGTGGAGCGGGTATTCATGGGATTCCTCGGGTGGCAGAGATAGGTGAACCGGTATGTAGGGTATCTGACGGTTGAGAGCTTGCAGGGTTCAGGAGGTTGGTTGGGTGGATTTCATTGGGCGGATCGGCGATGTGTAAGATATGTTAATTTATAGTTTTTGTGGAATAATTTTATAAATTGACTTGTGTGAATCCATGGAATTGGTACAATATGTGGGTCGGCGCTGCAGGTGATTTTACAGGTGGGGAAAGTGTGGAAGTGGGCTTGTTTTTGAGGGGATTTTTGTGTTGGCGGGGTTTGGGGTGAAAGTGACGGGGTGATTTTTGCTTGTTTTTAAGGGGGAAATGGAGTTGGCTGAGGCGATGAGCGGCAAGAAGGGAAATTTTTATCGAGATGAAGGAGCGTTGGGTTTTATGGGAGGTGGGGCGTGACGCGGGTTTTGAGGAGGGTGATGAGGGCAGGGTCCATGTATTCGTAGTCGTCGGGGATGCCCAGGGAGATGATGCGTTGGGTGTTGAGTTGGGCTTTGAATTTTTTGCGGAGCTTGTTCCGGTGTGCATTTTCCATGACGAAGATGAGTTGGGCCCATTGGACGAGGTCGGGTGTGAGAGGGTTTTCGGCGTCGTGGTTCAAGCCGGCGGAGAGAGCTTGGATGCCGGGGTGATTGGCGAAGATCTGCTCGGCGGTGGGGCTGCGGAGGCGGTTCATGGCGCAGATGAAGAGGACGTGGAGAGGGTGTTTTTGTGGGTGGGTGGACATGGGGAGAGTTTAATTGCAAAGAGATGCGGCATATGTGAGAGGGTGAGATGAACTGTGGTGATGTCTGAGTGCACTGTTAGGCATGGTGAATGAGGTGTGAGGGGTGTTGGCAGCTTGATTTTGTCGATTTAAGAGATAGAAAGTATATTTTCTATTTATTTTTAGAGTGGACATCTTGATCTTGTAAGTTGTAGTCTGAGTCGATATGTTGTGATGCATCGGGTTTTGACTGTTTTGTTTAGCGAGTCATTTCGAATTTCATTTTTCAGGAGGGCATTCCGGTGGAGAGCACATTTTCTAGCAGGTCATTTTTAGTTCAAAAGAACCGCATAGAGAAGGTAGGTTATGTATTTAAAAAATCGAGATCGGCGTATTGTCGTGTTTTTAAATTAAGCACTGTAGTTTTATTGAGTATTTCGTGTGCGGGGTGTCTTGCGTTGGGGAATAAGGGTGATCCGCCGTCTGGTTATTTTGTCAATGATGTTGTCGGGCCACGACATGAGGTGTCGTCTAAATCGGATCGGACTGGATTGGATAGGGGAGGGATATCTGAGCGTAGGGATATTGGAAAAGTTAAGGTTCCAGGTGCGGACGTGGCAGAAGTTAAGCCGAAGGATGTGGAGGTGCTTAGTGTGAGGGATCAGGAAGTTAAGACTTATCGAGATATGAGTGCGGGAGTAATGAGTTTGACGGACGCATTCAGGAAGTTGTCTTCTAATTCTTATGACAGTGATTTGGCAGTTTTTTCTTATAAGTGTGAGACCATTGTGCGGGATGATAAAAATGTTATTTATGAATCCCTTCTTCCTTTACGACTTCGAGCGAGGTATGTAACACCTGATATGTTTGACGGCGCAGCGCCCGTGGGAATTCCCAAAAGACAGGTGGAGGGTGCGCCAGCATCCGACCAAGCAGTTTTTGCGCCGACGGCGGTGTCAGCGACCCAACCAGCCTTGATTTATGGGGAAGATGATCGGCTGTCGAATTTCCTCTTATTTACCGTTGAAGGTAGAGAACGGTTGGAGTTTGACCGAAGTCAAACCATTCGTTTTTGGTATAGCGCGTCTGCTTCCTCCAGTGGCAGTTCGGTCAACAGCAAGGGCAGCATTAGAACCAGAGCTGATGTTTTGATACGAGATTCAGATCCATTTTTTAATCTCCGGTTTTCAGTGGATGTGGTTGAATTGTTTAAATTCTGGCATGACGCATCGGTTGCGAGTATACGGAAGCCTGACGCGACATCTGGTCTCACAGAGATAAAAGATGGTACTGTGTTGGAATCAACAGGATATGTCTTTTTTTATTCGGGGATTGGTGCTCCGCGGTCTGCCAAAGCGCAGTCGATCGTTAGTCTGGATGGGGATCTTAATATTGTGACAGTGTTTACTTTTGGTTTTAGCGGCCAAATTGAGGAGACGTCGAGTTCCGACTGGTCTAGGCGATTTGTGCTTTTTCGCTATCAAGATGAATCAATTGTCCGAAGTCTTATTGAAGGAGCGCGTAGTGTGGCTCAGCGAGATGGATATCTCAACTGGTTTTACACGCGTAAAAAACCACGGACACAGGTTGAGATGTTTCAAGAAGTGCCCCGTGAAATGATTCCGCTGGGGCGCGTGATTGACCTTACGAATTTAGAGTCTTCATTTGCGGTTTCTGATCCTAAGTACTATTTCCGTTCTCCCCATACAGTCTTAATTAAAAATGGAGATAAGTATTACCGATTTTCACAGGAGTATCTGAGGCATCTCACAGCTGAGGGAGTGATGGTTCATTATCAGTCGCAATTCTCAACTGTATTGCCCCAAATAAAGGACGGGAAGGCTCAGTCGGTTCGTACGAATTCGTCTGGTTCCCCGTTGGTTCAAAAGTGACAGGCGTGGGGGAGAGGGAGCGAGAGCAGATATCAGTCTGTCGCGTTAGAGGGATTTAAATTTGAAGAGGTAGTCGGCGTTTGGGGCTGCGGAGGCGGGGACGCGGAGAGGGTGTTTTTGTGGGTGGGTGGACATGGGGTTTGGCGGAGTGGCTTTGAGGAAGAGGGGTTTTTACAAGATTTACCAGATTGGGAAGAGGCATTTACACAGAAATGAAGAAAGTGGGCATGCATGCGATTTGGGTTGAGTTTTCTGGGTGGGGAAAAGGGAGATGTTTGTTTGAGATCTCCTGAGAGCCAGATGATGAGTGATACGGGGCAGAGATAGGTGGTCCAGATGGATTCAGAGAATGTTTGGTGGAGGTGGTGGGTTGGGTCGCAGTTCACTTATGTCGGGGAAGGGGGTTGAGCGGGAGCCGGCGGGACGCCGGCGCTCCCGGTGAATTTGAAGAGGTAGTCGGCGGTTTGGGGGGCGGAGGCGGCGGTGAGGGTGATTTTGTGGA
>CAZGOM010000061.1:0-27923 GCA_964527265.1 uncultured Phycisphaeraceae bacterium
GGTGGAGGTGTTGTGTGTGAGGTTGGCGGGGGAGAGGTGGGAGAGGTTTGGGGTGTTGGGCCGCGTGTGCTGTGTTGAAGGGAAGCGGGTGGCGGGGTGAGGAGGAGGTGGGTGGTGGATGAAGGGGATGGATATCCCCTTGTTTGTGATGTGTCGAGGGGCGTGAAGAGGAATTGAAGTTTTTTGTTGAAGGGCAAAGCGATGTCCGGTGGACGTTTATTGAATCAATGGGATCGGCTGAGGCTGATCGTGTCAGAACAGGCGCTCAATGGCAGGAAGAGGAGTGGTTTTGAAGAAGGCGGAGAGGAGGCGTCGCCATGGAAGGAGGATGGCGCGCGACGCGAGTCGAAGCGACCTCGTGTGAGTTTAGAAGGGAATATTGAGGAAGATCCAATAGAGCCGCCTGCGGATTTATTGGTGAGCAAGGCGCTGGTTCTCAAGGGGATGCCGGCCTGGCAGCGGCTGTCGCATGGGCAGGGAAACGGGGTTGGGCCGAGCAAGACTTACCTGAAGGCACAAGGCCAGGCGCGTCCGTCCCTCACGATCCTGGGTCAGGTTGAGCCTGACAAGGTGTATGCCGATTTACCTTCGGTGGATGAAGGTGGTGGTTCGGCCGATGAAGGGGCTACGGAAGGGAACGAGCCGATTTGGCTGCGTCCTTTGGAAAAGCGAAATCAGCCGCCAAACGGAGGGCGTTTCATCATTATGCCTTCGACCGAGCCGGAGGAGGACGGTTCGTCTGGAACTGGGCCGGCGCGGGTTGAGGCTGAGGATGAATCCAATGGGTGGGAGGAACCTGAGAAAGACATTGCTGAAATGCCTTTAAGGAAACCGGCGGAGCGTGAGCTGGAACAGGAAGAGTCCAAGCCGGATAGCTATTGGCAGCCAGGCGTGGCAACACCTGCGTGGCGCCGTCCTGAGGCTGCAAAGGATAGGGGTGGGGGCAATTACAGGGCACCGAGGTGGGAGGGACGCAAAGCACCGGACGCTTCACGGGGTGCTCATGAGATGCCGAAAGCGGAACAAGAGACAACCAAAGGCTTTGCGAAAGCAGCAGATAAGCCTGTTGAATGGGTGATGCCTCCGAAGTTTTATGCGCAGCCGAAGCCTTCGCCGCGTCAGATGACACTTACAGAGTCGGTTGAAGCCAAGAGAAAAGCTGACCTGGCGCGAATGGGAATTGATCCATCGCTTCCGACTCAGAGCAAGTATGAGGTGAGAAGTGCAGAGAAACTGACAAGTGCTCCTGCGAAGCTGCCTCGTACACCGATGCCTTCTGACTTTTCATTTCGCCCGCCGCGCAATGAACCTTTGACGAAGGAAGAGCTGGGGCGAGCGATGAATGAATTGAATCGCCTGGCAACGCTCGACAAATTGAAGAGAGAAGCACAAGGCCCGAATCCAGGAAAGGTTCAGAGCAAGCGGACGGAAATGACTGAGGCGTTGAAGCACTTTGACGGGGAGGACTATATGAAGTCGCCTCCTAAAGTGCGGGAAGCCAAGGAGGCCATTTTCGCTGAAAGATTCAAGAATGGACTGACGCCCCGCGAGAAACATCTCTATGAGTTGTCGCAGGGTGCTTACAACAACAGTCGTTTCGAGTCTTCTGCCTACAGCGGGTTTTCGGGATTGGCTGGAGGTTTTGGCACGCTTACTCATCTGGCCAATCTTGCCAGTGGAAATCGGCTTGAGTTTGCGGATCGTTGGATGAGGGATGCCCGTGATGTTCTTGCCGCGGGTGGGAGCAATCCGAAGTATGCGGTGACGAACAGCTTGTTCAATGCTGCGGGGTATATGACGCCGCAACTTGTGGGAGGAGTCTATGCGAAGAGTGCGCAACTGAGCATCAAGGCGACAACTTGGGTGTTGGGTTTGATTGGCGCTGGGATGGGAGGAGGTCAGGGCCATATGGATGCGCAGGAGGCGGGCGTGACTGGGTCACGGGCCGTGGCGTATACGCTGATCCGGGCGGGATTAGGGTTTGGCACTGCGTTGGTTGTGGGCAATGCACTTGCGCGCTTTGACGGGGCTTCAGGCGGCTTGTTCAGCCGTGTGCTTTTAGAACAAGCGGGAAAGCCTTTAACGGCGGCGCTGCTTGGTGCGTTTGAAGCGTCCCTGGCAGGGATGGCACATCAAATGGGTGTGAATGCAGCGGACCAACATCTTCTGGGTCTGGAGAAGGACTTAACTGAAGGAGTGGGTGATGCGGCCACGATTTCGGGGATTCTTTCGCTGATTTTTCGGGTCATGCCGAGAGCCAGACGCAATGGGCCGGAGGAGAGAAACCCGGTGAAGCGGGTTTATCCTGACCGTCCGGCACTTACGGGATCCGGTGCTTTAGGCACGGTGCTGGAAGTGCCGGGAAGAGGCGGTGTGAAGCCTGGGCGCACGTTTGAAGAGATCAGTCGGCAAATCAAGGGGCTTGGGCGTATTGATGTTGAAGCGCTCAAGCGGAGCGGTGTGAAGGATCCGCATGCCGTGAAGGCGCTGCTGGAGCGCATCAGCCGATTGGGGGATTTGGATAGCCCGCAGAAGGTGATGGATGCGCTGGGTCAGGAGAAGGTGCGCCTTGCGGTGGAGGGTTTGTTTGGGCGTTTGGGTGTCGGGACGAATATTCAAAGGGGTAAGGAGGTACTGAGGAATACTGCGCGGCGGAGCAGGGAGTTCATTGATGAGGTGCGGGATGATTTTGGTGCGCTGATTAATGGCGAGAGAGGAGGCGGCCCCCAGTTGGGCCTGGCAGGTGTTGATGTTGAAGCGCCGTTTGGGAGAACGGCGTCAGGCAGGCCGCGGGTGAATATTCGGGGATTTGTGGATGGCCCTAATGACCTGCACATGAAGGGGACGGGAGGTGGAAAGGCTGGGGAGCAGGCTGATGGGCTGTCCAGGGAAGCGAATGGGAAGTTGAGCTTGGAAGGAGATGTTGGTGATTCTTCATCGTCAGCGCAAAATCCAAAGCTAAGTGCTCAAGAGTATTTGGGGCCCTATCTCGAAAAGATAAATCAGTTATTCGCAACAGATCCTGTTTATCTGCCCGAGCCAGGTACGGCGAAATTCCAAGTTATCACAGGTAGAAGTTTAAGTAATGCCCGTCGTCATTTTCAACATTCGGGCATGCGTGGGCATCATCAGCATCCCATAGCACATGGTGGACCTGTTATTCCGACAGAACCTGGTGGTCTGGTTTTTACAGGCGAGGGCCAAATTTCCGCTAAACGATTGGACGGATTGGATTTAGGTTTTTATGGTGGGACCTACGGTACCCCAGGTGCTAAAGTCCTGAAGATTCACCAACCCGAACCGGGAGGCATATTCAGATTTGGACCTAATCCAAGACATACAAGGGCAACGAGTTTTTGGAACGAAGTAGAGCGTTGGCAACGAGCGAATGGAGTAAGGTGATGACTGGGTTTGGATCAATACCGTGGGCGATGAGTTATTACGGGCCGCGTAATCCAAAGGCGATCCGGTTATTCAAGGCGAAAGGCGCAAGCGATATGGATCGCTTGCGTGGATTGTTGGAATTGTTCAAAGAAGGACGTTTTGAAGAGACGAAGACACTGGCTAAATGGATGACTCATCCATCTTCAGATGTCCGTAGGTACGCACAGCAACTCTATGCTGATGTGTGTGGTTTTGAAGAAGTGGCAGAGTTTTGGAAACTACTGGAATTGCCGGAAACTTCCGAGGACATTTATTTCATTATGTCTCGTTTTGGAGCGACTTTTTCATTGAGTGCAATCCCTTTGATTTTGGGATTCTGGGAAAGGCATTCCGAGCCGCGAGACCCACTTTTAGATGAGTGTGTGGGTGATGTGCTTGGAGACATCCTGCCGGAAAAAGTAATGGAGGGATTTTCTCTTTCCCGAGCGTATTTTGAGCATGTGGTGGAGTACGGAAAGACCTTTGATCGAAGTCAGTTCTATTTTGATGGAAGACCTTTGTATATTGGAAACATGGCGAAGCGACTGGTCATAAACGCTGTGGTTTCCAATCGAGAGAATGAGCCTTTCTCAACAGGTTACATTGGCCACCAAGTATCGAACTTAAGTGGGATCATTTGCCCTGTGGAGCAGGGCAAAGTATTGAGTGGGCAAGACATTCACAATGTTATGGATTATCTTCATGAAGTTGCGCAAATGAAGTGGACACCAGGTGTGAAGTATTTTTATGGGCACCCAATTCGTTGAGGGGTGAACGGTGCTTTAGTCGGCACAATATTTTGTAAAACAGGCCATGGCATAACGCCATGGCCTGTTTTGTTTTTGGTGTGTAGGCTTGGACGTGCCATGACATCCGGATTTGGGTCGAAGGTGTGGAGACCAGCCGAATTCTGAAGGAGTTTACGAGTTTGGCTTGAATCCACTACATACCGAAGCGACTCATTTCTGGAATAAAGTTGCTCGGTGGCAGCGAGAAAACGGAGTGAGAAAATGACAAAAAGTTTTGGTACATCACCTTGGTCAAGAACATTTTATGGACCCGTTGATTCTGGGGTTTCGCGACAGATGTCCGAAAACGACTCAAATGAGATGAAGCATCTTAAGATGATGCTTGAGCGGCTTAAGCGAGGGGATTTCTCTGCCAGAGAAGGTCTTGTGAAGTTGATTACGCATCCCACTTACGAGTTGCGCCAATATGCGACTCAATTATTTGTGGATGTCTGTGGCCATAAAGATGTCATTCATCTGAGTTCCATTATGGATTTGCCGGAGGAACGACATGAGGTTTACCGGGTTGCTTTCAGATTGGGCGACACTTTTACTTTAGGTGCTGTTCCCTTGCTCTTGAAGTATTGGGAAGACTATGAGGATGGATTGGATCCTGAATTTGAAGAATCCATTCGCATTGCACTTGATCATATTCTTCCAAGGGAAGTGGTGGAGAAGTGTTCATTGTCTCAGCAGGGTTTCAATGAGCTTATGGCTTATGTCGAGAGTATTGATCATCGCTCTTACTACTATCGCGGTAAGCCTATTTTCATGGGTGATCTGACTAAAAAAATGGTTACGGGTGCAGTGACATCCAATAAGGAGAAGAGGCCATTTACGGCAGGATCGATCCCGCACTATTTATCCAGTTTTACCGGGATTCAGTGTCCAAGCAGGTCTGGTGAGATTTTGAAAGACGATGAGGTATGTGAAATCTTGCGTTACGTTGAGAAGGTGGCCCAGTTAAACCTGGAGCCTGGCGTCAAATATTTCTATGGGCATCGCGTTTCTTGAGTCTGAAAGTTTATTCGAGACGGCCTTGGCTTCACGGCTGGGGCCTTTCTCTTTTGCGCAGGTCGTTGGTTTTTTGGTTGGTGAGTCGTTACTAATCATCGACTGTACCATGAGGGCTTATGGCGAAAGTTGTGGGTGAGTTAAATGTGCTCATCCTTTTTCCATTTCTCGATCGTTTGGGTCAGGGCGTGCTGTGATGTTCGGACTTAGAGTGGTTTGGTTGTCGATGGATCAGCGGGAAGGGGGGACAGTTTTCCCGGGCGAAGAGCTGGAATTTTACGGGTGTAATGGAGTTACGTGGACACGTGCAAGAGAACTTTTTAAACATTGCTTACCCAGGGTAGGCACGTGTACATGCCAACCCTGGGCTACCTTATTTTGCCCTTTCAGGGCATAGACAGGATTCGTCGTGGCGTTGTCGCACTAACATGTGATTAGGCATATTGCGGGGAAACGAGTTGGGATGTTGATTGAGAGGTTTTAAGAAGGCGTTGAGATGTTTGGAAGTCTTACGGAATGTCGGCTTGTTGCGGAGTACCGATTGCGGCAGACCGCAATAGAGCAGGTGAGCAGTGGTAAGTAGAGCAGTAGAGCAAATAGGAAAGAAGATGAAGATCCGATAGGAAACGTCACTGGCGTTTTGGCGCGGACCAGAGGTTGGGAGTCGATGGCTGGATGGAGGTTTGGTGGTGGTAAGTTGTTTGGAGGCGTAGCGGGATGTCGGTTTGTGCGGAGTACCGCCAAACCGACAGGAACCGTCACTGGCGTTTCGGGCTAACCAGAGGGAGGGTTTTCAGGGGGTGGTTTTGTCTTGGCCGGACATGAAGGTTTCATTGGGGCCGACGGGGAGGGCGGAGAAGAAGGATTTCTGGGGTTGGTCGCGTTTGAGGAATGCGGAGGCGATGATGCCGAGGATGTAGAGGACCAGGAGGACGGCGAGGGAGGCGAGGATGTATTGGGTGATGAGTTGGAGGGAGGTGGTTTCACCGTTGATGCGGGCGAGTTTGTGGCCGATGGGGCCGGGGAGGATGCCGGTGGGGGAATCGATGAGCCAGACCCAGAAGGCGCAGCCGACGAGGCAGATGAGGCTGGCGGGGAGGAGGACCTTGACGCAGGCGTGCATGACCTGGTCGATGCGGATGCGGGGGAGGGTCCAGCGTATCCACATCTGGACGAAGATGAAGATCATGGCCTTGGCGATGACCCAAAAGGCGGCGTAGAGATTGAAGATGACCAGGCCGGTGATGGAAGAGAAGCCGAAGGCGGAGGCGCGGTTTGCGAGGGGGAGGTTGCTGAGATTGCCGCTGAAGAAGGTGTGGCCGGCGGAGATGGGGTCAAAGCCGAGGAGGATGTAGACGGGGTCGTATTGGCCAAGCGGTGAGTTCCAGCCGCCGAGGAAGAGGGCGGCCATGACTGCGCCGAGGACGAACATGCCGGCGTACTCGGCGAAGAAGAAGAAGGAGAAGCGGAGGCCGGAGTATTCGGTGTGGAAGCCGGCGACGAGTTCGGATTCGGATTCGGGGAGGTCAAAGGGTGCGCGCTTGTTGGAGGCGAGGGCGGCGATGAAGAAGAGGATGCAGGCGAAGAGGTTGAAGGGATTATGGAAGGCGAACCAGGTGGAGAGGCCGCCGGCCTGGAGGTAGGAGAGTTCGACGAGGTGGAGGGTGCCGGCGGTGAGGAGGCCGGTGATGATGGCGAGGCCCATGGGGACTTCGTAGGAGACCATTTGGCATGCTTCGCGCATTGCGCCGTACACGGACCATTTTGAGCCGGAGGCCCAGCCGGCGAGGATGACGCCCATGACTTCGACGGCGAGGACGGCGAGGATGTAGAGGACGCCGATGTCGAGGCGGGGCTCGAAGGTGAAATCGGGGCCGAAGGGGAGTGCGACCATGGCGGCGAAGACGGGTGCGAAGGCGAGATAGGGAGCGATTTTGAAGAGGACGGGGTCTGCGGCGCGGGGCATGAGGTCTTCTTTGAAGACGAGTTTCAAGCCGTCGGCGATGGACTGGGCCCAGCCCTGCCAGCCGCCGACGTGCATTGGGCCGTTGCGGGACTGGATCCAGGCGGCGACCTTGCGCTCAAACCAGATGCAGAACATGGCGATGATGCTGACCATGGGCATGAAGACCAGCGGTATGAGCGCGAGCTTCAGGAGGAAGGCGAGGAGGGGTGAGGATGGGAGGAGGTCTTGGATCATTGAAGAGGGAGATTATAAGGGAAGAGGGTCTGGGGTCTAGGGTCTGGGGTCTGGTCGGAGAAGAAGGGGTGCAATGTGTTGTGGTGTGCCTTGAGGGGTAAGATTGGGGGATGTCGAATAACACACGTGATTTACCGAGGCGGATTGCGGCGGAGCGGAAGGTGAAGCGGGACGAGGCGGGGGCGCCTGTGATGCCGGTGGTGGTGGCGCGGAATCCCGGGAAGGGGATGTGCCATCCGCTGGGGCGGGCGAAGATCATGGAATTTTTGGCGGAATATGAGCTTGAATATGTGGAAGGGCTTAAGAAGATAGAGCTTTTGGCGGGGCGGGTGGATCGGATAGGAGATCCGTTTGGGGAGTATGACCGGGAAAAGAGGCTGATTGTGTTGTACGCGTTGCCGGAGGGCGCGGAGTGGCGGGTGCGCAATCTGAGTGCGTCTACGGTGCGGTTTTTGAAGCGGTACGAGGGTGAGGTGGTTGAAGGTGCGGACGGAGTTTTTGTGGTGAGCTGGAAGGACCCTTCTTGGCAAAGGACGATGATGGGCCTTTGTTTGATAGGTTTTCTGGGGCTGCATGCGGCGCAGGAAAACAGGGCGCGGGTGAGCATATCGACGTCGCAGGATCGTGATCGCGAGCATGCGAAGCATGCGTTGAAGCTGATGCGTACGTGGTTGGAGAAGAGGCGGTTGGAGGGCGGGGGGTGAGTTTCCGGGAATACAGTGGTCGTAGTCTGATTTGACGGTTTGATATTGTTTAGAGAAGAAGGCGATGAGGTAGCTGGGGTGGCCACCCCCCTGAAAGCGCTCCCGGTGGAAGGGGGTCAAATCTCGGAAATATGGGATGTTATTGAGCGGGGATGTTTGATATAACAATGTCATAGGATGGTGTTGGTGGTTCATTTTCATTTCGCTGGGGCATGGGCCGCGGCTATTTACATAGTCAGAGGTGCGACATGGTGGGAATGGGTAACAAGCGTGGCGGTTTCAGCCTGGTGGAACTACTGGTGGTGATTGCAATCACGGCGGTGGTGATGTCGTTGCTGTTGCCTTCCTTGACTGCGGCGAGGGCGGTGGCGCGGCGTGTGCTTTGCGCGGGGAACATGAAGCAGCACGCGATGATGACGGGGCAGTATGGTGCGGATGCGAAGGGGTTTTTGCCGATGCCATCGTCGGCGCACCGGCTGACGTTTACGAATCTGACGGGATCGGGGAGCATTTTGACCGGGCCCAACGCCGATTTGTACCTAATGTCGAAGCCCAAAGGAGGTAATCCGGCATTGGATTGTCCGATGGGCACCCCCAAGACGATGCCCAGGGGGTATGGGTGGTTTTACAGCCAGGGGTATCTTCCTCCGGTGGGGGCGGTCGGAGGGCGCAAGGCGATGACGATCATGCAATGCCCGGGGACCCCGGAAGTGATCTACACCAGCAGCCAGGTGAAATACGGCAGGACGTGGATGGATGAGCAGGAGATGGTGCCGTCATACAGGCTTTATTCGGGGTTGACCAAGCAGCTGGCGTCGGGGAACACGGATGTGTATTTCGACCCGTATGGCACAAACGCGGGAAGCTGCTGCTACAGCGGGCTGGCGAAGATCGATTACATCAATCGCGGGTGGCAGCAGACCAGCGCGTTGAATTACAGTGCGAAGGTGGAAAAATGGAAACCAGGAAACGCTTACGCGGTGGATTCGGAAACATGGATCATTGGGTTGCCCAATTCGTATGACCCGTCGTTTGGGTGGATGCGCAAGCACACCAATGGATTGAATGTCGGGTTCATCGATGGGCATGTGGCGTTTGGGGCCAAGGACATCAATGTGACGATGGGCGGGGTGACCCAGGCGGTGCCGCCGGCGGTGTACTACAGCGTGACGGGGGCGTCGGCGGAGACGCTGATCAATGCGTATACGATGTCGAGCAGCGGATATCCAAGAATGGCGAGCACGGGAGATGGGAAAGTGGTGCCGTTGTGGACGTTTTATGAGACAGGTGTGCCGTGAATCGCGGGGCCGCGATTAGAGGGTGGATTTGAGAGAGTGGAAAGTAGAGCCTAAAACGGATTCAGAGATCAGTGGGCGTTGGGCTTGATAGTTCACTTATGTCGGGGGAGGAGGGTGATTGGGAGCCGGCGGGACGCCGGCGCTCCCGGTGGGTGGTCATGCGTCGATGATGAGCATGGTCATGTCGTCCTGGCGGGTGGGTGAGCGGCGGTATTCTTCGGCGGCTTCCATGACGGCGCGGACGTATTGCTCGGGGGGTTGCTGGCGGAAGCGGCAGAGGAGTTCGCGGACACGGGCGCGGCCGAAGAGTTTGCCGTTTGGGTCCATGGTTTCGGGGAGGCCATCGGTAAGGATGACGAGGCGGTCGCCGGGACGGAAGGCCATTTCGATTTCCTGGCATTCCAGGAGTTCATCGAGGCCCAGAAGCGGGCCGGTGGAATCAAGGCGACGGAGGTCTTTGCCTTCGATGTCAATGAGGTAGGAGGGTTCGTGTCCGGCGCTGGCGTAGCGGAGGATGGAGCGGTCGGGTGAGATCCAAGCGATGAAGAAGCTGGCGAAATCACCTTCGAGGGTGACGGAGGCGAAGCCGCTGTTGATGGCCTGGAGGATGAGGCCCGGGCCGCGGCCGGTGTTGGAAGCGGAGTCGATAAGGGCTTTGAGCATGGCGGCGCCCATGGCGGCGGGGACGCCGTGGCCGGTGACGTCGCCGATGCAGAGGAGTACGGAGCCGTCGTCGAGGCGCTTGATGTCGACGTAATCTCCGCCGACTTCATTTGCAGGGAGTTGGCGGAAGGCGGCTTTGTGCTGGCGTGCGAGATCAATGGAGGGGCGGAGATTTTCCTGGATGGCCTGGGCCTTGTCCATCTGGGCGCGGCGGTTGTGGTCGGCGTCTTCGAGGGCCTGGGTCATGGCGTTGATTTCGTCGGCGAGGAATTGGGTTTCGAGGGTGTTGCCGGGTTTTGCGCGGACGCCCAGTTCGCCTTTGCCGATGCGGCGCATGACGGTGACCAGATGCTGGATGGGCCTGTTTACGAGGCGGAGGAGGATGATGTTGACGACGGCGGTGATGCCCAGGCCGATGCAGCCGAGGGCGAGGATGCGCCAGAGGAGGTCGCGGCGAAGCTCGTGCAGGATGTCGGTGACATCCTGCCAGACGAGGACGGTGAGCTCTTCCTGCTGGGCGGTGATGACGACGATGTGGCGGCCTGCCAGAGTGAGGCTGGCGCGTTGTTTGTTGACGAGTTCATCGAAGCGGGCGACGAGCTGGGGATCCATCTGGCCGTCGCGCATGGAGGTGGGGACGAGGATCTGGTCTTGAGCGCGGACGATGATGCCGGGGCCTGCGGAGAAGCGAGTGGGGCGGAGGCGGACCTGCATTTCGTCGATCCATATGAGGAAGGGATCGGGTGCCTGATTCCTGCGCATGAGCGCGAGGGGTGAGTTTCCGGGGATATAACGGTCGTAGTCGGATTTGACTGTTTGATACTGTTTAGAGAAGAAGGCGATGAGGGAGCTGGCATGGCCGCGGAGGAGTTCGGTTTTGTCGCGCATGCGGGAGGAGAGGCGGTCGGAGTAGTCGAGGGCGAGGTAAGCGGCCAGAGCGAGGAGGAGGGTGAAGTTAACGCCGAGGAGGACCTGGCGGCGGAGTGATTTTGCGCGTGTGGGTTTGGGGGGCGTGTTGTTTGGGGGTGTGGGGGGCATAGGAAAGTGGTGGCTGGATTGTAAGCCGCGGCGGCGGATGCGTTTTGTTTTTTGGGATGGGGCGTAGATTAAAAAGGCCCGGAGTAATAACTCCGGTCGTGGGGTTTTAATGCTTTGCGTGGGGAAGAAAGTTTGAGGATGGGTTCTGGGTCTTGGGTTCTGGGTTCTGGGCAGAGGGAGGCGGAGAGATGGGTGCAGGGGTTGGAGGGTGTAGTCCAAGTTTCGGGAAGCAGAAAAAGGAGTGGTGCCCAAAGGTGCAAAGTGGCTGGGAAGGGTCGGGTATCCGCTATGGTGGGCTTCGAAGACTCAGCGCCACCCTCCAAATGCCGGAAACTTGGAATACACCCGGCGTTGGTTGTGTTATTTGGGGGCTGAACGTGATGTTGTGAATGGGTTTCCCTCCGAGTGCGTATAACGGGCTTAGACGTAGCTAGTCTTGTCCCAAGCACAGGAGCGTCCCAGAAGGGACCGAAGGGAAAACCCAATGAAGAAGTTAATGCGCCGCAAAGAACGTTTCAAGGGGCTGACGATCGGCCTGGACCTGCACAAGAAGTTCATCCAGTACAGCGTGCTGGACCAGGCTGGTGACGAGATCGACGCTGGACGCATCCTGCCCGATAAGGACTCGCTCCTGGAGTTGATCAACCGCTTGAGCAAGGACCAGCCTGTCCAGGTGGTGATGGAGGCCAGCGGGTGTTTCTACTGGGTCTATCAGTTCTTGTCGGGCCATCTGGATAAGCAGCATATCCATGTCGCCGCCCCCTCCAAGGTGCAGGTGATTGCCCAATCCGGCGAGAAGAACGACGCCAACGACGCATGGTGGCTGGCCTACCTGCTCTATGAGGGCCGCCTGCCTAAAGCCTTCGTGGCAGAGGGGGATCTGCGTGAGTTGCGCATTGCCTGCCGGGAGTACCGCAGCGCGGTCGACACCCGCTCCGACGCCGTCAGGCGCATGCGTTCGCATATGGCCCAGCTTGGCATCAACCTTCCCAAAAGCGCCTTTAGCAGTAAAAAAGGCCGTGCCAACACCGCGCATGTCGTCAAACAAGTCCTCCAGGACCACGGCATGCTCGGCAAGGCCATCGCCGTCGCTTGGAAACTCGTTAAAACCCTGATCAAGGTCGCCCGCTACTGGGAATCGCAGGTCAAGAAGTTTTCAAAAAAGCTTCCCCAGGTCCAGGTGCTCGACGACAACCTCCCGGGCGTGGGCCACATCATCGCCGCAACCATCTGCAGCGAACTGGGCGACCCGGCCCGCTTCAGGAGCGCCAAAGCCTACGCCAAGGCCACGGGCCTGACTCCCGGCTACCGCGAATCCGGCGGCCACAAGCAAAAGTCGGGCATCACCAAATCCGGCAGCAACCATGTGCGCTGGGCCATCACCCGGTCCATCATTGGATGCACACGCTGCTGCCACGGCCCGGGAGTCGCCGTCAAGCAGTGGGTCGAGAAAGTCAAAAAGCGAAAACCCAAGAAGGCGGCCATCGTCGCCGCGGCACGCAAACAGTCGGAAAACATATGGCGGCTGTTTGCCCTGGGGGAGGCCTTTGACGCTGCAAGAGCCTTTGGGGGCAAAACCCACGCCCCCTGAAGCCTTTGCCGGCTGAGCATCCGCCGCTGGCACCGGGGTGACAACCACACTTTTAAAACATGACGTCCAACGCACCGGAAGATCAGAATAAGAGTCGGTTCAAGGTTAAGAAAGACTTGCAGGAGTCAGCAGCGGCGAGCTCGCCAGTGTCTAGGCGGCCGGAAAACCGGCCAAGTCCCCTCAAAAGGATCAAGCCCCTACGTGATTGAGACACCGCTGCCGAACTAAAAAACATGGGACCGTCCGCAAGGACAGATAAACCCGCAGAGATGAACGGAAGCCCCGCAAGTTTTTTCTCAGAATCTTCGAATCTGCTCTTGACTCCGGAAACCCATTCAGAGAAGACACTGGCGCAGACGCCAGTGGCAGTGGGGATGGGGGACAAGAAGCAGACACGGGTCTGATCAGAATCCGACCCGTGGCACCCGTTTGTAGCCTTCATGACGCAGCGTGGCACGGTCAGACGGCGAGGCGGACGAGGACCCATTGGAGGGAGGAGGGGAATTCGGGGATGGCCGAGTCGTGGTGTCCGCCGGTGAGCTCAAGGTAGCGGAAGGTCATTTTGCCTGAGAGTTGATGGGCGAAGATGCGTGCCTGCTCGACAGGGATGATCTGGTCGCCGGCGGCCTGGCAGACGGAAATGGGCATTTTAAGTTTGTGGGCGTGGGTGACGGCGTTGTGCGCGGCATAGACGGCGGGGTTTTCGGAAGGGGAGCCGTTGTAGCGCTCTTTGATGGTGTCGGCGAGCTGGGCGAGGATGGGGGTTTTATTGCGGCGTTCTTCGCACCAGGGGACGTAAGTGGAGAGGTCTGAGGCGGGGCAGAGTGCGACGACGCCGTCGAGGAGTTCGGGATAGAGGCCTGCGAAGATGAGTGCGCTGGTGCCGCCCATGGAGCCGCCGGTGAGGATGATGTTGCGTGCTTTCTTTTCGGATTTGAGCCAGAGGATGAGTGCGGCGAGGTCGTAGGCGGCCTGGGGGTTCATCCAGGAGTTGCCGCGGATGTTGGCGCCGAGGATGCCGAGGTTGTTATTGCGGATGGCGGGGATCCATTGGTCGCGGATGTCGGGGCGGACGTAGATCTGGTCGCCGAATGAGCCGTGGCCGTGGAGCATGACGACCCAGTCGCGGTGGTTTGCGGGAGGGGGTGTGAGGACGGCCCAGTCGAGTGCGCCGTCGAGGCCGGAGGTGAAGGCGATTTTTTCGACCTGGAGGGGTACTTTGTCGTAGCTGAGGGGGAGGGTGGACTGGATGGTGATGGAGGGCTGGGTGGTCTGAGTTGTCATGGGGGGAGATGGTAAGAAGTCATGAGTCCCGCGTCCAGAGTCCTGGGTCCAGGGTTAAGAGCGGATTTAAGAGTTGGGAGGGTTTGTAAAACAACGCACGGGTCTGCGTGATTGCGCAGGCCCGTGGCGTCCTAATCCCTGAGGGGAGTTTATTTGGTTTGCGTGCCCGGGAGTGTGGAGTCTTTTGGTTTGACGACGGCTTTGATCATTTTGGTGAAGAAGCCGGATCCGGTGCCTTGCGTGGCGGTGGGAGTGGGAGCTTCGGTGGCGGGTTTGATGTTGAGTGTTGTGCCGCACTGGACGCAGAGGACGGCGCCGACGCGGACCTTACCTTTGCAGGAGGGGCAGGTGTCGGGTGTGACGGGTGTGTGAATGGCAGTGGTGGGGTTTGGGCGGAGGCCTGGGGAGCTGCCGGGTTTGAGTGTGGGAGCTTCGGGGCGGGAGACGGGTGTGGGTGCTTCGGGGCGTGTGGGGGCGGTGGTTGTCTGGGGGGGTGAGCCGGGGCCGGCAGGATCGGCAGGGTTAACGAGTGCGTCGAGGTCGATGTTTAGATCGAGTTCCGAAGAGGGGATATCGTCGATGACGACATCGGAGGGGCTGAGGCTCATGGTGACGGATTCCTCAATGCCTTCAAAGTTTTGAAGGTTGTCGAGGTTGACGACGGCGTTTTCGCCGACGGAGGCGTGTACGCGTGCTTCGCTGGGTTTGATGACGGGTGGTTTGTGTCCGATGGCGATGGGTTTGCCGTCGGGAGTTTTGGCGCAACGCATGATCAAGCCGCAGACGCACAGGACTTTTCGGCCGGCGCGTTCAGGGCGCCACCGATAGATCTTGGTGCAGGCAATACACCTAAAATGGGGTGGTGTGTTTGGCTTCATGATGTTGACCTCTTGGGCGGGCCCGCGTCTTGGCGGGTGGCAGGGGAAGCACCTTGCAGGAACATACGTAGGGCTTCGGAGGGAGCTAACGATTAAGTTCGTTGGCTAATGCAGATTAACGTATGTTTCTGCTTGAGTCGAGTTATTTTTTGACTTGCAGGTGGGTTTTTAATCGAGAATTTTAAGGATTTTGCGACGAAGGGGATTAATCCCCGGGATTTTCACTGAATATCCACCGGATTTGCACGAATTTCTTGAAAAGTGATTTGAAATAAGTGACTAAAGGCGGGGTGGGAATTCAGAATCAGAGCGGGTTGTCGAAGGTGTTTTGGGCTGAAAAGTGGGCAAATGTGGGGGTTGATGGCGGGTTGCTGAACAATGTTCAGAGAGACTGATGGTGTTTGAAGAGGTTGGCTAATGCGGAAGGCCGCTCAGGCGACTTACTTCAGTGTGTAGGCATAGCAGCTCACCACGGGACCCCCTTTGGCGGGGTGACGACCGATGGGTGAACGGCGTTCAACTTGTTGCAGTGGAGGGTTTTTATGCGGTGAATTGAGGGGTGCGTGCAGAGGCGTGGGCAGGGTGGTCTTCGCGGGGCTGTGCGAAGGTGAACCTGCCTTGATGGAGCTTGCGCTGGAAGCCGACGCCGAAGGTGCTGATGACAAGGGTGTCGTGCTGGTCGAGCTGGTCTTCGTTGAGGTGGGTATCAGGAGAGCCGGAGTCGTGGTCGAGAAGGGCCAGGACAGAGGCGAAGGGGTGGTTTTTCGCCAGGAGGGCGTCCAAGGGGCCTGTGTCGGCGGTGCAGCGGGGGGGAGGGGTAAGGGTTTTGGCGGTGTCGGCGGCCAGAGCCAGCAGGGGCGCGAGGGACTTGGCATCGGCTTCGGAAGCGGAAAGGCTGTTGATGCGCGCCAAGAGGGTGCGGGCTTGGTGAAGCTTTTGATTGATGAGGTTTTGTTCAAATTCGCACTGCTCAACCTGGAGGATCAAGGCGTCCAGGCCGGCAGGGGTGGAAGAGACATGTTCGGTGAGGGCCAGACTGGCGGCGAGAGCGCGGGCGTCCGCCATTAAGGTGGAAGCCTCGGATTTGGACTGGGCGAGGGCGCGGACGAGGGCGTCGGTGTCGGCGGGGATATTACGCTGGGTGAGGGTGTCGGCGGCGGCACGCAGGAGGGCGGCGGTTTCCTGGGCGTGGGCGGCCCATTGGTCGAGGTGTAGCTTGAGTTGAACGCTGCCGGCGGGGGTTGGGTTTGCGGCAGGATTTGCGGGGGAGGTTTTGAGTGCGGGCGAGGGCGTGCTGGAGGCTGGTGTGTTGGATGTGGGGGTGGGTTGGGGGGAAGGAGAGTCTGTGTTGATGGAGGGGACGCCGGAGGGCTGGACGAGGTGGTTGGCTTGTTTGATGAGGCCGTTGATCTGGGCTTCGGATGCGCCGTAGGGGGCGACCCAGGTGGCGACTTTGGGGAATTTGTTGAGGACTTTGGAGACGATCCAGATGGAGTGTTCCGGGTCGACGATGGCGAAGGTGGCGACGAGGACCATGAAGCGGTGGTAGGAGGTGCGTTTTAAGGGGTTATCGACGGATTTGATGAGGTTGTCGAAGGCGGATTGGGAGAATTGGAGGTGGCGTTCCTGCTTGGGTCCTTTGGTGAGGCAGTTGGACCAGGCGGGTGCGGAGTGTGCGTAGCTGGGGTCATCAAACCAGCGTTGGAAGGTTTCGCCGAGGACTTCTGAGAAGGGTGCGTCGATGCCGAGGATGGATTTGAGAAGGCGTTGTTGTGCGGCGAGGTGTTGGCGGGCTTCGGGGTTGGAGAGCATTTGGACGAGGAAGGGGCCAGCGGCCTGATCGTCTGCGAGTTTGGAAGGGATGAAGATGGAGGGGGGGAGGATGTTGTCGGTTTTGAGGTCTCCGGCGACGGAGAGGAAGGCGGCGCGCATGGGATAGCGTTGTGGGCCGGAGAAGACTTCGCAGAGGAGTTTTTCATCATCGAGTGCGCGGCAGAGGTGGGAAGCGTTGTTGCCCCAAGGATAGATATCGATCAATTGCATGGTTTGCCTTGAATTCAAAGTCTGTGTTTTTGATGTAAGCGCGTTATTTTACAGCCAGCAGATATGTTTTGTAGACACTCTTCAAAATAGCGGCAAGGGTTGTGTGAATCAATGAATACTTTTGGTTTGGAGCGGGTTTGGGCGTTTTAGCTGGTTTTGCGCATGGCTTTGCGGAAGTCGCGGGGGGTTTGGCCGACTTGGCGTTTGAAGATGTCGTAGAACTGGCTGAGTGAGCCGAAGCCGACCTGGAGAGCGATGTCGAGGACGGCCAGATCGGTGGTGGCCAGGAGGCGCTGGGCACTGGCGAGGCGGAGCTGGGTGAGGTATTGGAGGAGGCTCTGGCCGGTGGCTTTTTTGAAGAGGGTGGTGGCGTAGTTGGGGTTTAAGCGGGCGTGGGCGGCGATGTCCGTGACGGTGATGGGCTCGTCCCAGTGGTCGGACATGTAGTGAGACATTTTGACGACGGAGGCGAGGGAGGCGTCTGAGCGATCAAGTGGCGTGGGGTGGGGGGAGGGGGCGGCGTGCTGCTGGGCGAGGAGACAGATGCGGGTGATTTGAGCCTGGACTTCCAGCAGGACGACATTGTGGAGGGCGGGGGTTTGGAATTCACGGGCCCAGCGGAGAGCGGTGCTCTGGGTGACGGGGTCCGGGGTGGGGTGGGAGAGGACGCCGCCGGCGAGGAGCTTTTGGAGGGTGGAGTCGGGGAGCTCCCAGCGAAGGACCCAGGGAAGGGGGAGGGTGACCCAGACGGCGGTGGTGCCGGGGGCTTTTTCGATGAGGCTGTGAGGGACGGCGCCCCAGAAGCAGGCGAGGCGTCCGGGATCGAGGTAGACACTTCGGCCGTTCATGATGTAGTGAATCTGGCCTTGGAGGACGAGGTTGATTTCAATGTCGTTGTGGGTGTGGGCGCGGTCCATGAGGGTGACGGGTCCGGTCCAGATTTTGAAGCCGATCTGGGGCTGGCGGTAGGTGGTGGGGGGCATAAAGAAGGGTCTGGGGTCTGGTCAGAGAAGTGAACTCAAGAGATTGTAATGTGAGAAAACCGGATGTTTGGATGATTATCGGGGAGGATATTCCGGTTGAGGGCGGAGATGCTATTTCAACTTACTTCAATAAGGAGATGGCGACATGGTGAGCGAGATGGATAACTACCTGTTTGATCTGCTGGGTTATGTGGTGATTAAGGGTGCGCTGAGCGCGGAGGAGGTGGCGGGGGTGAATGCCGGGCTGGATGCGATTCCTCGGCTTAAGCCGGGGGAGTGGCATGGGTATGTGCATGGGCATCAGTACAACGACCGGGACGGGATCAACTATCAGCAGATTTATGAGGGCGGGGAGGTGTTTGAAAAGATGATCGACCACCCGAGCTGGATCGACCATGTGAAGGCGTTCATCGGGAGCGATGGGTCGTTTGATATGCATCATGGGGTGCTGTTCATCGATGAGACGTTCGCGAATTTCCGTGCGCCCGGACAGGGGATCGGGATGCACTCGGGGGGCGACTGCTGGAGCAAGCGCAACTCATTCCGTTTCAAGAACGGGCATTACATGAATTGCCAGGTGAATGTGCTGCTGGCGCTGACGGACATCGGGCCGGGGGACGGCGGGACGGTGATTGTGCCGGCGAGCCACAAGCAGAACTTTGAGCATCCGGAACTCAAGACGCGGCGCATGGGGACGGAGGTGTCGTCCGGCGAAGGGATGACGGCAGCGCTGGAGGTGCACATGAAGGCGGGGGACGCGCTGATTTTCACGGACACGATCTGCCATGGCTCGGCGCGGCGGAGCAATCCCGGGGAGCGGCGGATCCTGGTGCAGAGGTATGGGCCTTCGTGGGGATTCTTCCGGCATGGGTATCGGCCGTCGAAGGCGCTTTTGGAAAGATTGAATCCTGTGGCGCGTGGGATTGTTTGGCCGCACAAGGCGATTCGGGAGGAAGAGGGACAGGTGAGGTGATCGGGGGAGAGGGATAAGGGAAAAAATGATAGGGAAGGCCCGGAGCGGATGATGCTTCGGGCTTTTTATTGATATTTCCAAGGGTGTTTGGGGGTGCTATGATTTAAGCAATGACTCCCACCTTACGCCAACTTGGGATTGATCGATTGACGCCTCAGGAGCGTTTGGAGCTCATTGGGGTGATCTGGGACAGTTGCAATCAGGGTCGGGATATTGAAGTGCCCGACGCACATCGGGAGGAACTGGATCGAAGGTTGGACGCGGCGAAGGATGGCGTAGAAGAGGGCGTTTCGTGGGATGAGCTGCGAAGAAGCATTGAGCAGAAGAAATCATGAAGCTGATTATTCTTCCGGAGGCCCAGGCTGATGTCGTGTCGGCGCATGATTGGTATGAAAGCCAAAAGCTTGGTTTAGGGGCAGAATTTTTATCTCATCTGCAAGAAACACTGCGAAGCATCAACGATTACCCGGAGTCGTACGAGGTATTTCATCGAATGGTCAGGCAAGCTGGTGTGCATCGTTTTCCTTACATTGTTTATTATCGAATTGGCATAGCGGATATCGAGGTTTGGGCTGTGCTTCATGCAAGCAGACATGCGAGGGTTTGGAAGAAGCGGATGGACAGATGATTAGAGGCCATGCAGTTCACAGGCGTGAAGGAGAGCGCAATGAAGTCGAGTCAGGATGAACGGGCGTTGTTTGAGGATGCAGTGGAGGGGTTGAAGCGGGGGGATTTTTCGCGTCTTGAGCCATTGTTTATCGGGGGTGTGGAAGGGGATGGGGCATCTCGCGTGGTGAAGTGGTTTGAGATGGGATGGTTTGAGGGAGAGAGAAAGGCATTTAATGAGGCGTTTACTTGTGCTTGCTTTAATGGGCTGACGGATGTGGCGGCGTATTTGATGGCGCGGGGTGTGGATCCGCTTGCCGGGGATGGGACGGGGATGACGGGGTTTCATTGGGCGGCGAATCGGGGACAACTGGAAACGGTGAAGTTTTTGATTGGACGGAGGGTGGCGATGGAGATGAAGAATGCGTATGGCGGGACGGTGTTGGGTTGTGCCGTGTGGTCAGCGATTCATGAACCCAAGGCGGATCATGTGGCGATCATCAAGGCATTGGTGGAGGCGGGGGCGAATCTGGAGGAAGTGGGAGCGCTGACGGGGAATGAGGCGGTGGATGAGGTGCTTGTGCGGGGGAAGCGAGGGCGGAGAGGTTACTGAGACAGCGAGGCGAACAAGCCACAGGTTTGGTACGTATCCGACCCATGGCTCTTGTCTTATCCGGAATCCGGAGTTAGAGCAGGGCTCGGATGCGTGCGCGCTGTTGCAAAGCGGGGAGGGCGTTGAACTGCGTGAATGTGACATCGGGAACATCCACGACACCGATCTTGTCGCCTGCCCATGATTTCATGTGCGTTGATTGGCACCGGGGGCAGATGTGACCGGGTTTGAGGCGCTGCCCTTGGATAGGGTCTGCAAGAACGGCGGCGATGGGCAGCAGCAGGTCGATTGGGATGGCGGCGATTTCCGATGCAATCCGTTCGCAGACAGGGTGCCCGATCATGTTGAGATAAGCGTGAACAGTGCCGTATTCGCCGCGGAGCAGGGCGTCACCGTAGGAGAAGTCGCTTAGTTCCGGCACGGCGAAAGTGTGGGTGCAATTGCCGCATTGGGTGGTGAAAGTAGAGATGGAGCGAGTTTGAGTCATGGTGAAGATCAACGGGTGGTGGCTTATATCGTGTTTGCCGCGCAGCTTTGCTATGGCCTATGAATTTTAAGTGGATGGCGTGAGAAAGGTTATCTGGCTTGCGAATGCACTTATGTCAGGGAGCGAGTGGATCGGGAGCCAGCGGGACGCCGGCGCTCCCGGTTGGGAGTCAGTTGTCGAAGGCGGCGGCGAGGGGTTGTTTGAGGGTGGTTTTGGCGCGGGGGCCGGCGGCAGCGATGGCGCGGGATTTGATGTTGGGGTCGTGGCGGTAGATGGAGAGGGCGGCGATGGCGTGGGTGGCGAGAGAGTCGGGGGATTCTTTGATTTGGGTGATGAGGTAGTCGGTGGCCTGGTCCTGGCGGAGGGAGGCGAGGGCGACCATGGCGGTGCGGCGGTGGTCGGGGTCGAGGGTTTTTTCATACCAGTCGACGAGGATTTGGAACGCGCCGGGGAGGCGGGATTCACCGATGGAGAGGGCGGTGAGCTCGGCGGTCTGGTCGTCGCGGGCGTAGAGGAAGGTTTCGACGAAAGGGAGTGCGCGGGGGCCCTGGGATCTCAAAAGAGCGGCGAGGCATTCGGCGGTGACGTTGGCGTCAGGGTCGCCGATGTTGGCTTTGTAGCGCAGGAGGGGGACGCCTGCGGGGTCCTGGGAATAGCCGAGCGCGCGGGCGGCGAGGGTGCGGGCCTGGGGGGTTTTATCGGCGAGGAGGTCGGCGAGTTCAAGAGTGGCGTCGGGATGGCCCATGCGGACGAGTCCGAGTGCGCAATGGCCGCGCATGAGGGAGGCGGAGTCTTCGCGGCCGCCGTAGACGGGTTCCATTTGAATGTGGCGGATGCCCTGGAGGAAGACGGTGTCGGCGGGAGCGCCCAGGTCGTAGAGGGTTTGAGTGATGCGGGTTTTGGCGTGGCAGCCTTTGTCGGTTTTTAGAGGATCGCGCATGAAGCGGGGGAAAGCGGCGGCGATGTCTTGCCAAAGGGTGAGGGCTTGAAGATCCGAGGCGATCTGAGCCGCTTTGGCGACGACGTGGGGGCTGGTGTCGGTGAGGGCTTTTTTGAGGATCGCTTCCGAGGCAGGGGTGAGGCCGGCATCGCGGAGGGAGTTAAGGAGATCGAGGGTGTCTTCGAGTCGGGGTTTGGGCATGGGGGGAAGTTTAGCGCAGAAGGGAGGGAATAAAGAGGAATTTTTTGACTGGGATCAAGAGGATTGAGAATGATTAAGAGGATCAGATTGTTGTGAGGTAAAACAGTGAAGGCGGGTGAGTGGATTATTGAAGGGATTGAGGAATCGAAAGCGAAATGATTGAGCAATCCGTTGCGGGTGAAGCCATGCGATTTGTGGGGGGCGATGGGCTGATTTGTGATCATGTGATTTGCCGGGGTTGCGGGTATGACTTGATGGGATTGCCGAGCGGGGGCGTTTGTCCTGAGTGCGGGAAGGTGATTGAGGAGTCGCGCCTTGAGGCGGTGGCGCGGGAAGATGGGCTTAAACGTGTGGTGGATGCGGGGTGGTGGGGCGAGGTGGAGACGGGCGCGTGCATTCTGGAGTGCACGGCGTTTATGAGGCTGGTGTTCATGATCGGCGGGGGGAAAGCAAGCGGGGAGATGCTGCTGGGGATGGTGTTTGTGGGGCTGATCGGGTGTTATGGCTGGCGGGTGATCACGAAGGTGCGGCCGGGGTTTGAGGGGGTTGCAGACGTGGAGTTTGGGCGGGTGCGGGCGCGCTGGGCGGGGATGGCGGCGGAACTGCTGGTGGCGGTGATGTGGGTGCCGATCAAGGCTTTGGAGTCGGACGTGGGACGGGTGGCTGTGGTGGGGCTTGCGGGGATGGCAGTGTGGTGGGGTGCGCGGGAGTTGTATGGGTATTGGCCGCGCGTGATCGGGGAGGTGTTTGCGAGGTATCAGGGGAAGTGGGGCGTGTGTTATATGGGAGTGTGCATGGGATTGGCGGGGGTGGTGGCGGCGACGGGGGTGGGGCAGTTTTGGGCGGAGGCGGAGGATTGGCTTTTGGGGGCGAGCGTGGTGGGGGGAGGCGGGTGCTATTTGTATTCGCTGTTGATTCTGGCGCTGGCAGGGTGGGAGGCGCAGCGGAGTGCGCGAGAGAGTGGATGAAAGTGAGTGGAAAGTAGAAGTGAAGAGGGAACACGCTGAGAGCGTGTGCAACAGGACACATTACGCTTCCGGGGCAGGACGTGGCGTTGGGTTGTGGCGACACAAATAAAAGACATGCTCACGCGGACGAGAGCATGCCACACATTTATTGAGTTAATGACCCATCAGGCGTTGTTGGAGGGGATCTGACGGGCGATGGGGGCCAGGAGGCTAGGGACCAGGTGGTTGGCGGCGAGCTGCTCGGCAAGGGTGGCCATCTGGTCGAAGATGCCGGGGAGGTCTTCGACGTTGGTGATGGGGCCGAACTTCTTGAGCGTGAGGAAGACGCTGATGGGCTCGTTGCGGGAGCGACCGACGCCGCCCTTGCGTGTGCGTGTGCGTGTGCGGACTTCAAAGAAGCCCTGGAGGTCGCCCTGTTCGGTGAGGTTTAGGGAGAAGATGGGCTGGCAGTCGGTCATGGAGCTGTTGTTGACTGTGCCGAGGTTGGCCATGGGGGACTTGGCGAAGAGGGCGTCGAAGACGACCTGGTCGTGGTTGGCCTTGCACTCCAGGTCGAAGCCCAGCAGGAGTTCGAGGTAATCGACATCCAGGGGGCTGACGGTGAGGTGATAAGGCGCCAGTTCAAGGATGAGCTTGTGCATGGCGTAGGCGGATTGGAGGGAAGAGGGGTTCACATGGCCGGTGCGGATGCTGGTGCGGCGCAGAGCGAGCCATTGGTATTCGGCTTCCTTGCGGGAGGATTCCAGGGCGAGCTCGCCGTCATAGCGGCGGAAGCTGCGCATGGCGGGGACGGCCTTTTTGACCTGATCAAACATATGGAGGATGGTTTCCCGGTCGGAGGGGAGGTCCATCTTGAGTGCGAGCTTCTGATTCACGTAGAAGTCGGTGCAGAGGGCGCCGAAACTGGTGGCCATGTGGATGCTTTCTTTGGGCTCGCCGGGTGGAATAAAGCCCCTTGCGGCGGGCGGATGGTGTTTGGGGCAACGTGTCATTATACGCTTTTGTTTGCTGGTTCGGTTAGGATAGTGGGCTTGTAAATAAGGCGCGGCCAGAGCCGCACGCCCGAACCCAACCTTTAACTCCCCTTGCGACCGGCTGCCTATGACGCGTGAAACCAGAGAAGTGGAGCTTTCGATCGTGGTGCCGGCGCTCAACGAAGAGGGGAACGTGGGGCCGCTGGTGGATGAGGTTCAGAAAGCTATAGTGGATAAGGGGATAGAGACGGAATTGATCGTTGTGGACGATGGTTCCAAGGATCAGACGCTGGTGCGGCTTCAGGAGTTGGCGAAGACCAGGCCGTGGCTGCGCATTCTGCACAGGCCGGAGCGGCGGGGGCAGAGTGCGGCGATGCATGCGGGCATCCAAGCGGCGACGGGGAAATACATCGGGATGCTGGATGCGGATTTGCAGAACGACCCTGCGGACCTGCCGGCGATGCTGGCGAAGGTCAAGAGCGGGGAGTGCGACATGGTGCAGGGGTCGCGGATGCGCCGTAAGGACACGCGGATCAAGAAGATGACGAGCTGGGTGGGGCGCACGGCGCGGAAGCTGGCGCTGGGGGACACGATCCGCGACACGGGATGCACGGCGCGGGTGATCAAGGCGGAATTCGCCAAGCAGTACCTGCTGCAGTTTCATGGGATGCATCGGTTCATGCCGGTGTACGCCAAGATGCTGGGGGCGAAGATCGTGGAGATGCCGGTGAACCATCGGGACCGGGCGACGGGGATATCCAACTACGGATTGATCGACCGGGCGATGGTGGGGGTGGCGGATTTGATGACGATGCGGTGGATGATCAAGCGGTATCGAAGCTGGAAGGTGGAGGAGAAGACACCTGCACAGGCCGCGGGCGGTGTCGGGAGCGGGGGGACGGGCGCGTGAGAGTCCGTAAGCGGTGGATTTTCCTGATCATTATTTTGCCCATGCTGGCGAGCCTGGGGTTTTTGGGTGTTTGGGCGCTGAACTACAAGAAGCCGCCGGCGGAATCGGTGTCGATTAAAGCGCAACTTAAAGGCGCGCGCGATCAGGCTTACCTGGTGAAGGGGGCGGATGAGAAGTACGAGTACCTGATTACGGAAGACGACGGGAAAGACAACCGGCTGTCGCCCGAGCAGTTCGCCCAGCGGCAGTATGACGAGCAGCATGGGCGGTCGTGGCTTTTAAAGTTATGCAACGTGACTTCCTATGTGGGGCTGGTGTGGATCGCGGTGGGGCTGATCGGACAGGTGATGTTCACGGGGCGGATGATCGTGCAGTGGCTGGTGACGGAGAAGAAGCAGAAGTCTGTGGTGCCGGTGAGCTTCTGGTGGCTGAGCCTGATCGGCTCGACGATGCTGCTGGTGTATTTCGTGTGGCGTGTGGACCCGATCGGGATTCTGGGGCAGCTTTTCGGGTGGGGGGTGTATCTGCGGAACCTGTATGCGATTTACGCGGCGGAGGATGAGGCGGAGGAGGGAGAAGAAAAAAAGGGTCTGGGGTCTGGGGTCTAGGGTCTGGTCAGAATCAAAGAAGAGACAGCGCGTTGAAGCGGGTTTGGGGTGCGTGTAGGTTTTTAAGGGGTTTGGGAGGCGGGCACAATCACCATGGTGGAACGAGGGACATGGCCTGATGGCCCTGGGGTGGGCATGGGTTTAGGTTGGAGAGCGTGATTCTGCCACTTCTCCTCCCTTCTCTTTTTAGATTGGAAAAGCCCATGAAGAATTCGACCCAGGCATGCGGTTCGCCACGCGCCAAGTTTTTTGTTTTTGCGGCGGCAGTTGTTCTTGGCATGCTGCTTATCGGCGGGTGCAAGAGCAGTTCGTCGACCACTTACAACGACAATGACAACGATCACGATGGGCACCACAAGGGCGGCGGGAACGATCATCGCGACAACGGCAAGCACAACGGCGACAAACATTAAGAAACGCATTTGCGGCGAGGTTGGGGCCTCAACGGGTCAGACGGCTTTATACTTCTAAAGTCGTCTGACTTTGTCCCAGGCTTTTGCCGGAGTTCGCATGATCGTCAAAATACATGGTGTGCTGGAATCGATTGCATCTGGGCATGCACACCTGGCTTTGCCCGGGGGATTGACTTACGAGGTGCTGGTATCAAGCTGGACGGGGGCGCGGCTGGGGGCGTCGATCGGACAACCGGTGACGCTGTACACGCTGCACTACATCGAGGGGCAAAACTCCGGGAGCACGGCTTATCCGCGGTTGGCGGGGTTTTTGAGCGAGAACGACAAACGGTTTTTCGAGCTGTTCACTTCGGTGAATGGGATCGGGTATCGCACGGCGCTGGCGGCAATGGCGCTGTCGAGCGACCGGATCGCGACGGCGATCAGCGAACGGGACGCGGCGATGCTGCAGGGCTTGCCGAAGATCGGGAAGCGGACGGCGGAGACGATCATCGCGACGCTGCATGGAAAAGTGGAAGGGTTTTTGGCGCCTACGGGGGCTCGGGAGGATGAGCCGGCGGTTGCGGAAGTGGTTGAAAAGGCCGGGAAGAAGAAGGGGAAGGCAGCACCCGCAGTGGATAAGGAAGCGGAGGCGAAGGCAGCCAAGCGTCGGGAGATTTCACGCGATGCGCTGGATCTGATTTCAGGATTGGGCGAGAACCGGGCGCAGGTGATGGTTTGGATTGAAGCGGTGATGGAGGCGGATCTGGAACTGGTGGATCAGAATGAATTGATCACGCGGGCGCTGGCGCAGAGGGAGTCAGGAAGAGGAAGGTAGAAGTAATAAGGAAAAAGTGAGAAGTGAAGAGGTGGGATGAAGACATGCTCACGCGGACGAGGGCATGGCACCTGAGAGGTTTTTGCAGTGTTGTTGGCGGGAACGAAAGACACATCGCAGGCGCGGATGCCTGCAATGTGGCACCCGGATTACAGGCCGAGGATTTTGAGGGTGTCGCGGTAGATCATTTCCTCAATGGCTTTTTGGTTGAGCCTGGGGAGGTTGGTGCCGGCGACGAGTTGGTCGTAGTTGCGGAGGGTTTTGAGGGTGGCGTCGACGGTGGTGAAGGGGTAGTCGGTGCCGAAGAGGAGTTTGTTCCACACGCCGTACTCCTGGACGAGCATGAGGGCGTTATAGAACTGGAAGGGGCGGTAGTGGAGGGCGGAGATGTCGGCGTAGACGTTGGGGTGCTTGCGGATGGTGACGACGCAATCGCCTTCGTAGGGGTGGCCCAGGTGGGCGAGGATGATTTTGACGCCGGGGTAGCGAACGGCGACGTCTTCGATGAGGCTGGGCATGGTGCAGGCGAGGGGGGCCTGGGCGACGAAGGTGGTGCCTGTGTGGAGGAGGACGGGGAGGCCGTGGCGCTGGCAGTAAGACCAGAGGGGGTCTAAGCGTGGGTCGTTTGGCTTGAAGCCTGCGTACATGGGGAGGAGTTTTAAGCCGCGGAGGCCGAGCTCCTGGTGGCCTTCGCGCAACTCGCGGTATGCGCCGTCCTGGGTGGGGTCGACGGAGGCGAAGCCGATGAGGTTTTTGTGCTTGGCGACGTAATCGGCAATGGTTTTGTCGTTGACCCAGAGGTTGGAGAGCTTGGCCTTGCCGCCGAAGACGACGGCAGTGACGGGCTCAGAAGCGGACTTCATGTAGTCTTCGTAGCGAATGGTGAGGTCGACATCGACGCCGCCTTTGGCGCGGCGTGCCTGGTTGAGGAAATCGTCGCCGAAATCGCCGGGGAAGCGCCAGTAGTGGGAGTGGATGTCGATGATCATTGAGGATGGGTTCTGGGTCTTGGGTTCTGGGTCTTGTCAGAGACTGAGTGGAGTATGGGGGATGCTCGCGCCCGGGTTATCGGGTTATCGGGTTATCGGGTTGCCGGGTTGTCGGAGGGCTTCGAGTTGCTGGTATGGTACATCTGTGCCCCCGGTAACCCGCTCACCCGACACCCCGGGTGCATGTGGAATCTTGTTTATTTTGTACCTACCGCAGCGAGGATGCGGTCGAAGAGGATGTCGATTTCGGCGCGGGTTTCTTCGTCGATTTTGTAGGCGACTGGACCGCGGACGATGGTGTTCTTGAAGACACCTTGCTTGACCAGGAGGTATTTCTCGATGGCGAGGTAGGAGTCCAGGCTGGATTGGAGGGTGAGGAGGCCGGTGAGGGGTTCCCAGATCTGGTAGGCGCGGGCGAAGTTTTTGGCTTCGAGCGCGTGCCAGAGGGGGACGATGGCCTTTAAGAGGTCGCCGCCGGGCATGGTGCCGACGATGCCGCGCTTGTGGCTGTCGATGA
>CAZGOM010000062.1:0-27904 GCA_964527265.1 uncultured Phycisphaeraceae bacterium
TGTTGGTACACGGGTAAAAAATTTTGGGTGGATGGTCAGGCAGGTTCCGTATGGGGTCACTTTTATATAGGGGTAAAATTTGACCCCCATATTTTAGCCTTATCTCAAGAAAAGGGGCCCATAATTCTACACAGAAAAATTTCAAAAATTTTCGCGGCGAAAAAATTTTCAGAAAAAAATTAACAGGAAGGGGGTCATTTCTTGAGATAAGGAGAAAATATGGGGGTCATACTTTGACCCTATACAAAAGTGACCCTACATAGAACCTGCCTGACCATCTACCCAAATTTTTTTATGCCGTACCAACATAGGGACCCCCCCCCCCTAGGGTAGGACCGGGAGAAAATTTCATTTTGCGCCCAAACATATCTGCAAAACCAGATTCTTAAAAAATGCTAAGTGTGGAAAAGGCGGCCGAACGGAAGAACAGGGAAAATGCAGCTTCCAATAAAGGATCGCGAATTCAGTCATCTTTTTTCATACGCGCCGTTTTTCTAGAGCAAAGGAAAGACTGCGAGATGAAGCACAAGATCCACTGCCACTGTTGTACGTGCGAATTGGGACATCGGCAGATCGATACGCTTCATACTGTGTTGGCCGTTACATCAGTTGTATGTTGTGCATTCGGGGTGTGGGGAGCGTTTGATCTAAGCACGAGCTCCGCTATATCAATCGCCAGGCCGATGTTGTTTTTGTTTCTGTCTGGACTTTGCGCGGTGTTGGCCTGCCTGTTGAAGAACGGCACCACTCGTGATCATCTCACCACTCGCCTGACTCGGGTAAAACACGGAGAAGAAGAAGATGATGATGGTAGGGACGACGAAGAAGGAGATAAAAAAGAAAAAGGACAAGAAGCACCCGATCGTTGGGATCATAAGTCAAGCGCGCTTCATGCCGCTGCTGCGTCTGCCGGCCTGGGCGTCACATCATCGGCCAAGACGCATCCGACGGTACCAGAAATCAGTGCGTCTCGGTCTGATCCATCTAAAAAATCAGGCATGACGCAGGCAGGTCGAGATGACGCCGTGCATATCATTGCCGCTACTCCGACAGGCCACATCTCTTCTGCACCCGGCGCATCTTTTTCCACTAGGAGCGTGAATGTAGCAAACCTCACTCCGCCTTCTCCTCCTGGTCCTCCTCCTCCTCATCCCCTGCGTATTCCGCCCCCGCCATCGTCACCAGCACCGGTTTCATTGAGTAAAGAGATATTGGTAGCACATTCATGAGAACCGGGTTTCTCTCTTCTCTTCTCTTCGGGCCGTGTGCACGTGCACGTGTGTGTGCGTCGGAGTCCGCGCGGCAATAAAAAAAAGTTCCTCCGCGCTCGAACGCAACCGCGTGTGTCTCGGGAAGATTCATTCGAATTCTTCCATTTATTCCGCGGGCGAAAATGCAACTATTCATTCTTTCAATTATTCCGCGAACGCACACATTAGGAAGAGAAAAATAGCTGTTACGTTCCTGTTATTGCGCAATGATGTTCCTTTTCGCGCCCGTGTGCTTTTTTTCATCATCCAGGACGATGAGTGCTTCAAAAGCCTCGCCAACGCAGACTGCCTCCGCCGCAGAAGATGTTAAGGTGAAAGAGAAGATCGTACGTTCCCCGTCCATCGATGCCGTACGCGAATACTGGACGACGCAAGAGGGACGCAACGGTCCACTGGTGCTGATGGCGGATCTTCGCAACAAACTGTGGTTAGTTGAAAGGCCTACGGCGCAGCAGATCAAGAAACACGTCGCCTCAGCCAAAGCCGGAAATGGTGGACACGGCGGGTTCATCGTCACACCTCCCAAGGGCGGTCTGAAGATGGTCAAAGATGAAACTATGCTGTTGACGTTTTGGTGCGCGATGAACATACAAATCGCAGCGATCCCGGGTCTCGATGCTCAATTGAGGAAGCGAAATCTCCCCGGCAGCATCACGATCGCCCCAAATCCTGTGCACAAGTGTATGGAGTTACGTTTAGCGACCCATGACGAATCGAAAGAGATGAAAGAAAAATCAGAACAACATCGGAAACAGATGAAACAGAAAGAGGAGGACGAACTCCTGAAGGCGGTCGCGAACCTCAAGATCGTAGAGGAGAAGAGACCCTCCCCGTCAAATCCTCCTAAGCCCGATGTTTACATCATGCGGTTACAGATATTCGAGGCCTCACCCACGAAGAAATTGTTAGTTTCCGAGTATGTGACTTTACCGCATGCAGCCATCGAACTTTACGGTGTCAAAGAGGTCGTCGAGTCTGAACGGGCGGCATGGCTCGCGAAACACAAAAGCAAGAAAACGTTCCCGACAGAAGACGTGACCCTCGAACATCAGGTCGTGCGACACTTCGGATAAGGAAAAAGGAGAGAGTGACAGATAAAAAATATGCGGATTTTGTTACCTTGTCTTTCAGCGTTGTGCTTCATATATACGCGCACATACATCCTTCTCACGACTGCCTCTCCGTCCCTTCTCCTCGCGTGTGCGCGTAGATCGGAAGAAACATGGACGAATCAGCATCTCTCGCTCCTGAAGAGTTGATCCGGGCTAATAAGGGTTTCGAAAAAGTATCACCGAAGACGCAAGATGTTTATCTCAGGGACGATCCTTTCTTAAGGTTCATTATTCGTTTGCAATTAGGCTGGATTATGTTGGTTTGCGCTTTCGCGGCGATGGAATTACTTGACCGTGTGCCGCCCAACGTCAAAGAACGATACTTCAGACTCGTTCTGGACTCTGTCGTAGCGGTTAAAGTTACCGCCGTAAAGTATGCATCATTAATCGCGTGCGACGTTGAATGGGCTCTGTTGACGATTTCCGCCGAATCTCAGATCGCGTGTCTTGATCGACACCTCAAAGGAAAGATGGACTGCGATTCGCTGAGTGTGGTTCATTCGTATCTTAGGCCGTCTACTTCGCGTGGCAGATGGACGATATTCAGACTGACTATTCTCACACTTTTTCTGACGATTTCTGCGCTAGTCGTTCCTTTCGCTCTCTTGTGATCGATGCAACGCGCGTCCCTTTTTCGTTTCGACGTTTCGAACAAAATAAAGAAAGGACTCTAAATTTGTTACCGCATAAAACGAAAGCGTATGAGTTTTCTCGTATAACGTGTCCCCGTGGCGTCAGGGCGCGGTAATTGTTTATTCTTTTTTTTCACACACGCACGCATGCGCCTCATCGCTCCATCCCTCCTCTTTTCGTCTGCGTCGATCGCCATTTACAGGTTAATGTCTTCTCCGTCCGCCGTGCGCACTGTGGATGAGTGGTGTTCGGGATATGTTACGCGGAGCTGGGTGTTATGTGGTGTGACAAGTGCCGTGATTTGCGTTTCACTCATCTACTTCGTATTTGCCTCCTACCGCGAGAACGAACGCGGATGCCCAATGATGAGGAAGCTATGCAGCGGAAACTGCATCAAAGTGATGTGCTGTGACGGCTGTCGCGCAGACGACGTGCATACATTGGTAAGAACTGATGGATCGCCACCTTCTTCAGTGCAAATGGAGGCGGTTCAAACAGTGCCAGTAATTCGTGCCGATGGCGCACACGATGGAAACGGCTCGGCAGATTCTGACGAAATGATTGGCGCGTTCGTCGGGACAACAACAACATCGGGCCTTCCGGTCATGCGCCCGCCCTTTACCATCTACCTTTCCTTTGCAGTACGTAACGCCGTTTTGTTACTTCTGGCGCTGCAGCCAGTCATGGGTCGTTTCTCTGGGCGTGAGACGGTTTTGTTTATCATAATGAATTCTACGCTTTCAAGTATGGAGGCGCTAAGTGTAGACATGATTACACGCAGGCATTGGCGAATGGACCGTCGCATGGAAGTCGCATCAGTCGTGGTCATCATTCTGTTGATGTTAAGCGCGGCATATCTGCTCACGTGCACATTTTTCAAAGACGCGGAACTATGGGCAGCGATCGTTGGTGTCTCGGCTTTTGTATCGTTGACGACTATTTCGGTTGGACTATTAATGCTTGGCCGCATCTGCAGTCCACGAAATCGGTCTCGTATCGCCGATAACTTGGCTGCCATCTTCTTATTTCTGTTAGGCGCGGCAGGCGCGAGTCTGACTCTGTACACCGCCATCACGCCGATTGACGACAGGGAACATGCCGCCGTGGAACTTGGGTGTTTCGGAAACATTCAAAGAGGACGCAACGAAATCGCTGTATTTTATTCACACGTCGTATCACTGGCAACCTCTCTCATGTATTTAGTGTTCGCCGTTCCGGACGACCTGGCGCGGTCGCCTCGCAAACCTCAGCAACGCCCCATGCCAACTCTCTCTTTTTTTAATCGGAACAATTTGAGTTAGTCTGTAACTCTTCCTGTTGCGTAAAAACAGAAAAATCTCTTCCATCCATCCTCTTTCTACTCTGTTTTAGTCTTATTTTTTTGTTAAAGAGTAAAGAGGCAGGGTGGAGAATAAAATAAAACAGTAAAACGTCGCCTCGACAAGGTTTCACTGAAAAAAAAATCTCGTACGCGCGGAAAGAGATTTGATTATCCCCCGAATCCATACAACGACTTCCCAGAACGTTTGAGTGCGTAGACGACGTCCATGGTGGTCACTGTCTTTCGTTTAGCGTGTTCGGCGTACGTGACGGCGTCTTGGACGATTTTCCGAAGGAACGTTACCAGCACGCCCTGCGTCTCGACGTAAACCAGGCCCGAAATCCGCTTTACGCCACCCCGCCGGGCAAGGCGCCTGATGGCATGTTTCGTAACACCCAAAATGTTGTCGCGAGTAACTTTGCGATGTCGCTTTCCAGTAGTATTCTGCGCACCCAAACCTTTGCCGCCTTTCATCCGACGGGCATCGGGTTTCGGTACACGGAGAACGGGGATCTTTTTTTTGGGCATCCCACGCGCGTGAATTGCACTCTGTTCGACTGACCCTGCTGGCAACTTTGGTTCGTCCTGCATATCAGAATTCGGCACCCCAACCTCCTCATTCAGAACACGTTTGTAAACACCCGGTCGCAGATATCCCAACTTTTCGACGAGTGATATTGCGGCAGACGAGTTTTGCGCAGGACGGGACGCGGTAGTTCGACGGGCGTCAATGCGTTCCGATGTAGACGAAGGGGGTGCGATTTCCGGATCGCTCACGTGATCATCGCCCTCGGCAACAGAGGCGGAAGCGGCAGCGCTCGCGAGTACCGACATTTGCGCGTTGGCATCGCCATCCTTCTTCCCCCGGAAACGAAAGCCCGGTGAAGCCATCGGCGGAGTCGCAGATTGTGAGTCATTTCGGGCCTGTGATGCCCCCGTGGCAGAATCAGCGAGTGCCTCCCCGGTAAAGGGTGGTGTGGCCCGCATCTCATCATTTTCCGCCCCGCCGGCCGGAACGGTCGCATCTGATGCAGCATCGTCAATTGGGTCTTCTGGTTCTGCGGCTGCCGCGCTGGCACCCGTGCCAGTGTTATTTCCCTCTTTCTGTGACATCTGTATTTTTGTGTCTCAAGGCAAGAGAAAGGGAGAGAGGGAGAAATACGGATTAGAAAATTAAGCTGGCTTCACTTGTGTTTGTGAGACTAGTAATCGTATATACATAAACTGGGAAACCATGGAATAGATGAGGAGTTCAAATTAAGTACGCCTCTATTTTTCCGATGGTTTCTTCAGTTCCTTATTTAACAAGAAAAACTTCGATGGCGGCCATTTCCGCCGGTTCCGGGTCATCGACCATGTTCGTATTAGGCGTCGACAGAAAGGACGCAGCGGCTGAAACGCACGAACAGAATGATTCATTCAATGAGAAAATTGCTGCGATGGCCGGGGCGACTGTTTCTGCCCGCATCGTGGTGGTCATTGAAAGTATCTCTCCCGGGGAAAAGGATCGTGCCCGTTGCGACCTCACGCGAAAAACGATAAATGTGTTGGCTCCGTCGTACGTGGCTTCTTTGAAGGCAGTCGAGGATGCTCATAACAGCTTAAAAAAGCAATCAAGTCTTGTTTCTACGCGCGAAGGTGCCCCCTTTTGGAAAGCCGTAGCTTATACTGATGCAATCACGTCTGGCAGCAGATTCATTGAAGCTCGTATCCGACAACTTTTCGACCGTTGTTGTGTGATCGGGCAAAACGAATCAGAGGGGAAAAAAGGAATAAAAGGAGGAGGAGGAGCAGCAGGAGTTGGGGCCAAGCGTCAGATTACGACTACCGCGTCTCGCCTCAAGACATCGCATCCACCACCACATGTACAGTCTCCGCTTTCATCAACTGCGTTAGCGTCGGCGGAATTCGAAAAGAATGAATCGGCGTGGATCGTGAAGGGTGTCAATTTGATGCGTGAAAGCGGGGTGGCTTTTAAACCATCGACTGCGCTCATGATTGAATCGATGCGGTGCATTTCAACGTTACAAGGCTTTGGTTGCATCGTTTTGGAGAAGATAAATAAGAAGAAATAGCTCCCCCCTTTATCCTGCTCATGTTTGCTTTCTCCATTTCACCTGTTTATATATTTCAACACCTCTTTCTCTGCTTCCCCGTACTGTATTTAAGTTTGTACCGTGTTCCCACGAGATGCTTGATGAGGAGCATTCAGAAAGAGACAGGGTAGGCAGCAGTCAATCGGCAGCAAGTATGGCGGTGCTGGTAAAAACCAGGGTTGTGCCATCTGCCGATGATGCGGCCGTTGCTGCTGCCCTGTCGTCGGCCAATGCCGCCAGACGAACACTCGGCCGTCAAAGATCGATGACGTCTTTCGGAGGAGTTCACGATGGAGTAGCCGATCTTGTCGCCCAGGCTATGCTCGACGAAGAAAAGGTGATCGAGCTCGAAATGCTACCACCGACTCCCGCGTTTCCAAATGGAACAAGATTGTCTGACGAAGAAGATATCGCCGCCAATCCGGCCGCATGTGGCATGGAGGATTGGCGTGAAACGATCATGTTAGGCGGCCTCGTTCCTTTTGTGGCCGTGCGTCAGTTTACGAACACCAGTCTGGACGCGGCTATGTTCAAGCGCGCGTCGCCACATTGTGAAAACGATGACTGCATCGCGTTACTCAACATTACGACGAAGGAGGTGGCCTACATTACGCGGCACACGTTGTTGGACGTCATCTTTCGGTGGAAGCTTGGAGGTGGCGCGTCATCGGACGCGCCTACAGCCTTACAATCAATCGCTGCCACGGCCGTTCCGACAGCTATGGACCAAAAGCGTGAGATTTCGCGAAAACTTGGAAAAGACGTCGCACCGGCGATAACCTGGTTTTTCCAGCCCACGTTTACGTTACCAGAAGACGAGGTTCAATATCTGCAACTACAACAGCCCATGGACAGTGGATCTGAGCCTATGGATATAATTTTCTTGCGCGCGTGCTGCTTATACGTACACGCGGCCATACATGTCACGGCAACCGGATTTATGGAATACGGAGGAGCTAATTCGTTGCCGCGTACTCACACCCCACAGGCCGAAGACGATTTCATGCGCGCGATATTGGATCCACGTGATATAGACCGGTCTCCTTTGCATTCGATCGGCTACTCTCTGTTTGCCGCGGAGGCTGGTTTCGATTCGAAGCGCGCAGGTGGTCGTATGGAATCGTCACTCCGTAAAGAATGTCGGACGAACGCAGCGGCGATTCATATGATTCTGCGTGCCGGACGTTCAAACGCCGACGCGAACCCTCTAGGAACGGTTCGTTCCATATCTGCCCAGTGCGTCAACTTCTCTTCATGTGTGGCGTTTGCCGCAGCCTCCCTTCGCGGACGACCACCTCCCAGACTCCCGAAGCTCCCGCGTTGGATAATCGGACGAGTCCTCGAGAGATTGAAAGACGCAGTCGAATTACTCGCACGCAGTCAAACACGGATAGAGTGGTTGACTGCGTTCTACCGGTCGCTTGGGGCGGCCCACGACGTCGTTCTAATCAATTTCGAGTCGCATGCCTCAATCGGACTGGCCGCATTCAAACAGGCAATTCATGCAACATCAACAATGCTTAAGGAGAGTCTAAGTAAACCCGCTTCGTCTCGATCGCCGCGGCCGTCGTCGTCTTCTGATGCAGCAGCAGCAGCATCAGCGACAGCCAAGTCCGCCGACGCGTTGAGACCTTGGTACACTTTGATACCATATACGAGGAGATGCGAACCGTTGCCTGGGTATTTACTGGCGGCCGATCGGTGCACGTTGCGTGCGATCAATTTACTGTTGGAGTGGACAAGCTCCGGAGAGGATCCGGTCGCAGCCAAGGCTTCGGGTCTCGATCTGTGCGTTTTGGATGGTCTGGGATCGAAGCACGCGGTTTACTCAGCGGTTGCACAATCGATACAAGCCTCGTTCACATTGTCAGCAGCCGAATTGGCACTACATAAGCCGGAAGGACAACGTTGCGTCGAACCTCGCAGCGGAAGGACTGATATTAACTCGGTCGTCCTTCTTGTGGACGACTATAAAGGGTTACTCGAGTTGCCAACCGTTGAAATGGACGACTTGCGGAAGAAACGCGTCGCGACATTGCCGCGTTCGATGTACAACGAAGAAGAACTCCTGAACTGGAGTTATTCGAGACCAACGCGGTATTCCGACCCGTTGGAATTTCAGAGACCCGGGGAACTCGAGGCGGTTCAAACCATGGCCGCGCATCTTCGCAGGTACATCTGTGTAACGGACACTTCCACGGCGGAACGCGCGGCGCGTGAAGAGCAACGGTTTTCCGCGCAGATGCAACAGTCCACTTCTGTACAGCCTCTATCCGAACGATAACGATACCTACAATCCTTTCCCTTCTCGCGTCGCCTCTTTCTTTCTTATCGATTCCTTTCGTCCACGTTTTTTGTATCATCTTTGCGTATCGTTATTCAACGGACCTGGTGCTGACTTCACACGCCGTTCTTTCGCGTTCTTCACAGGTGGCGAGCAAAACAAACTTTTCAAAGAGGGCTCCGGCGGCGGCGGCGGCGGCCGCGGAGGCGCCTGGCGTTGCGGAGGACATGGCAGTTGACGAGTCGGCACAAATTCCGGTCGATGTAGATATGCAGCATTGCCTGGTCGCCCCGGATTTCGACGACGCCGAAGCAAGCACTTCCACTGCCCGGAATCACAAAGAATCCCGAAAGACTCGCAAAGCTATAAAAAAGAACGAATTGAAAGAAGCTCTCCTCCCGGACGATGTTGCCATTTCACGCGATTGCATGCGCGCCTCCAAAGCTCTCGAATTGCAAAATGCTGTGTTCATGGGGACATCGGGGGGAGCATCACAGTCGACCGTCACAAACCCGGCCGCTGCCTCCTCCTCCTCCTCCTCCTCCTCTGGGACACCGGCGATTGGCGTTCCTGTTGACGAAAAGCAGTTGGCGACAGCGGCTACCGTAAAGCCTCGTCGCGCTCCCTTAAAGATCGCCGTGAAATCGTCCAGAGATGTGGTACGAGAAAGTCGCGTGTTACAATCTTTGCCGTTTACTCACGTGGATAAGATCACACCGGAGATGGCCACGACGGTGCGCCAGATCATTAAGAACACCTCAGACCATTATGCCAAGACGACAGACGTCCGGAACACACTGTCGACCTTTTATCAAAACTTATATTCGCGGCTTCAGACGGGGCGTCTTCAGCGAAAAGACGGCACGGACATCACCGACCCCGCAGAATGCCGCGCTATCATCAAGGAAGCGGAATACATTGCCCCAGAATTCAGCGTGGACCACATCAAACTCCTGTCGCGGCAATGCGGTGAATGGATTCTGGTCCCCGCAGCGGGAACGATCAATTACCCAGGTTGTTCGGCAGCAATATGTGTCGTTGTCGGATCGGCAGGGGGTCCGACTCGGATAGAAGGACTCGCGCGTGGTACCGTTCAGCGTCCGATCATACTGCTGTTCCCAGATGAGATTGGCGATGTACGAAAAGTGGCACGTGCTGGCACCCAATCACGGCAGTGTTTCTGGTGCGCGTGTTTTAACTTCGGGCGATTCCTAGCCGCGTACTCGGACATACACCATCAGATCCCGCTGCCTGATACGGAGCCACAACAAGTTTTTTGTGTTGCGCGCGACGCGGAGGGCGGTTTCCGTTCCGCGTTCCTGTATGATTACACGAACGGCGCGTTCGGAAACGGCATTGTCGACGGCGTGCCCCGGTTCAAGCCGCGTATGAAAAAGGCTGTTTACGTGGACGGGCGCTACGTGATAGATTTTTCTGCGATGTGTCACGGTGGTGCCATCCGACCAGGGACAGGAGGAATGGCCAATCGTTCCTCTGCTGCCATTGAAGAAAGTGCCCGAATCGCGCGCGGTTCTGTGGTTTCAACGGCTCTTTCCACCGGACTTATTGACGCGAAACATGCCACTCGTTTAGAACAAGGTTTACCAGAACTTGCTCTTCCAGCCGCGGCCTCCAAAACAGCAACAGCGGCGCCAGCCGCGACGTCTACGAAAGCAACAGCAACAGCTCCAGCAGTTGCGGTATTGTCCGGATCCGCATCATCTCCATCGTCGATGCCACCTCCACAAAATAATGTCTATCCCAGTTCGGGTGCCAGGGCGGGAATCGTATGGAAGGCAGTACCTGCTGTGGCTGCCGCTGCGGCTGCTGCAGCTGCTGCTGGATCGGACGAAGGAAAACATGAGATAAATTCACAAAACAATCACGGGCTCGCGAACACGACGTCGAATTCAACGAATAACCAATTCGAAAATGCTATGGCAACATTTGACGCCGAATTCGAACCGTGTGATGATAAGGAGTATGACGGTGCCCCCGCGGCTGCCGCTGCCGCTGCCGCAGCATCAGTACCGCAGCCGCCGCCGTCGCGCCCTTTTCATAACGCGGACAGCCGCGCTGGGTTCAATTCAAACGAACCTGGCAAAGTTCATGATGGAGGAATTGACGATGATGATGATGATGACGACGATGATAAGGATGAGACCAAACGAGCTATAAAAGACGCTCTGAAGAGGTTTCGTCCGATTCTCGCCCCGATGCTGCGCGGCGTCAAGGTACGTGGCACACGCGGCGGTTTCCGCGGAGTGGGCCGTGGCGGACGCGGCGGACGTGGTGGGCGCGGTGGACGCGGCGGTCGCGGTGGTCGTGGTGGTGGTGGCCGTGGCGTCGGCATTAACGGTGCCAACGATAGCACCCCTTTGCGTGTGGCCAGTGGAAGTGAACGGATGGCTGCCGACCCAATCATCTCCAGTATGAATCATGAACTTTTACGCAGCCGGCACGAGTGTCGCCGGCGTGTAGCGGGCCTGTTCGCCTCCTTTTCGACGCTCATTGAACGGTTCTCGGACGTGGACGCAATTAAGGAACTATGCGGTGTGATCCTTTCAGAACAACAATATCCAGATGAAACTGAACTTTTATTGACACGCTTTTCAAGTCATGCTGTTTCTGCGCACGGTGCATTCTTCAGAACTGACGTACCCAAGATTCGCGACGTGCCAACGTTCGAATCGAAGGTGCTTGAGTCGATGAAAGCGCGATGGTCGGCAAACAAAACTTTGACAGAAACGCTACACGCTGCATGCCGGCGCGTCGACGTTGATCGTCTCGAAGCATATTCCTGTGACCGTGGCGTCGATCCACAGGTGGACCGTGTTCGTTTCGTCAGGGTATTAAACACAGTTCTCGCGGAACTCTCCCCCGGTGTGGCAATGAACGCCTTTCGTTTTGCGGTCCTGTATCGCTGGTCGACTGCAATAACTGAGACGATCACATCCCTTACTGCGCAAGTTAAAGAACGACAGAAACAGGCGGATCAGAATCGATTCCAAAAAAGGAAACCTCCAATGCATATGCCACCAACTCCTCCTCCTCCATCTCCTTCTCCTTCTCCTCTGAATCCTCCGTCGGCGCAACAACATCGACCCGCATCGGCTTCTGCCCACAGCGGCGTGAAACGCAAGGCCGACAATGCACTGGATGAACTGCGAATCCCATCCGCCGATGCAGAAGTTCATTCTATCGCACGACTAACCCAGTGCCTCTCCGCGTTGGGAACTCTCGAGTTCCATATCATGACCAATATGGATGTGTACTGGTATGTGTGTTATTCGTTGCTCAGACGCATATACGAGAAATTCGTAATTGAAGATGGGCTGACGGACGCCATCATCTGCAAAGTGTTCAAGGTCCACACTGAACGCGAAGCTGTTATCGATCCGCTGTATGATTCGTACGACGTGATCGATGAGATGGTGCTACCCGAAATCACCAGATGTTTGGAACGGTCATTTCTCCATTCAACATCACGGAACAAGCGCGTAGACATCATTTACACGCTGCAGAAATGTCTTCCTCTCCGCTCCATGTGGAGGATGGGCGAGGATAACACAGCCAAGCGCATGCGCCGTTGTAGTCGGCTGGCCGTATACATTCTACAGGTACTTATGTGCGCTCTGCTTGGAAATTACAGCGATTTGGCGGCTGGAGAACGCGTTGAATGGAAGACGCGCTGTTTCCTGTATCACAGCTACCATGCGTCTGTGGCCGTCGATACAGATAATCCAGGGGCAGCAGTCCTCGTCCAAGTGGAGGCCATTTTCGCGAGCCTGATGACCGTTCGAAGGTTCTGTTTTCATGCACTACACAGACACATTCGGTTCGTGAGTAAATCAGATCCGCTGATCGAATGGTGTATGCGTTCTTTATACAAGTTCGACGTACTCATGGACGGGGCGGACGATGTCATCCGTCTCGTGCGTGGCCGCGTCAACGGGTCGCTCAATGTAGTACTACGCATGGTGGCTCGCTTTTCGAGGGTTCGTCCTATGCTTCCGACTGCGCCATCGGTAAACGAAAAAATCGGGGACACGACAACAACAACAACGCCGTCAGCGACTGCATCAGCAGCAACAGCATCAACGACGGCGGCAGTTGTCGTCGTCGGCCATCAGAGTCTCGCCGCGGCAGAAAAGGATTGGAAACTTCGCGCCGCTCAATATAGCGACATGCTGAAATCGGTGTCGCACGAGTCTGAGAAACTCAGCAAGGAAACCATGGAACTGATCGCCATGGTCAAAAAGGTTCCAGGATTCGTGAACTATATACAGTCACTCGTGAATCAGATACCTGTCATGTGTGCCCGCGACCGCGTTTCATTAAGGCTCGAACGCGCGAAACACAAATCTGTATCCTGCCAGGGCGGAATTTCACCGAGCCCTGCTGTGCGAGTGTATCGTTATACGCCAGACGACTCAACAGAAGAGAAATACGGGAATTCCGTAAACAACAACGAAAAACCTGGAAACGAAGAGTTCGAAGACGAACAGGAAGTCATACGAGACGAAGCAGAGGAGCTGGCCCACGCCCGCCAAGAAGCGTTTCTGACCGAGGCTGCGGCTTCCGCTACTGCTTTGGGTGAACAGATTGAAGGGATGGAAGAAGATGGAGTTGTGAGTGCCATACCCGCTCCAGACAGAAAGATGTTTGACGATGACGAAGAGAACGGGGACTATTCCAGTGATGGCGAGGACGGTGATTCAGAAACGAAAAGAAAAAAGAAGAAGGCAGAAGACGCAAAATCAGAGGGAATCCCATCGGCCGGCGCCGTCGCCACGGAACCAGGAGGCTTATTTCGCAAGGTTTCTGACTTTGGCTTACCGCGCCGGGTCGTACTGCTCATCGAAGAATGGGTGCAAACGTATTGTGAGCCATCGCACAAGTTTCCAGAGGCGTACATCTTCGAACTGTTCGAAATGGCCGGGTTCAGCCGGACCGGTAAAGCGTGGGCGTGGTTACAGACCCTCTGCCGCCAGTTTCAGCTTGAGACTAAATCAAACGAGCACGTAAGGGAATTCGCTCTTCGCTTTCCGTTGGCCTATGCGATCATGCAGGCGTTCTGCATTTTCTTCAGGCGTCATGCTACATTCCAGGTCATTCAATTGCCGCCTCGATATCTCCGTGCGCAGTTCCTTGCAGGTCGCGCCCAGTACGGAGCGTCCGTTTTGATGCCAGGCCAAGACGACGTTTTGCTGGAGGAAGCATGCACGATCGAATACTGCACCGTGTGCCTGCGCGTGACCAACATCGTGAAAGAACCCATCCATCCCGGTCACGTGTTTGGCATAGGATCTGGTTATGTCAACGTCACGTTGGACACGGACTTTGGGGATATGACGAAACTGGTGACGCGTTGCAACGGCCGTGAAGTGTTCGCTGGCAGATCGTGCTCCACTGAACCGTTGGCGAAAATTAACTTGGCATGCAAAGCACTTTTGTATCGCGGCGATTTGATCATGTTCTGTCCGCAGCCAGGATGTGGTCTCCCGGCGGTCATGTGTAATACTCGATCGGTGTTTACCAGATACGGCCCGGCATGCAGCGACTGCTCATTGTGCCTGGCGATGGAATCGCTGAAACGTCTCGCCAACGGCCTCCCTCCTTTGGTGGACTCCGAGTGTTTTGCGGTTCGGTATCTGATCGACATGGATCGATTGGCACAGGCCGAGTTACAGAATCTCGATAAACACGCAAAGAAAAAGAAACTTCCTGCTGCTGCCGCTGCTGCAGCAGCCGCCGCCGCTGCGACGGGCACATCCGATACGACGACAACGGCGATTCCGGACAACGAACCTCGTCCGAGTGCCACTCTCTATTATGAAGCCGGACAACGACGGATGTGTCGGGTTCTCAATGAAGATGAACAAAAGGAATTGACAGATCGTTTATTGTCAGGAGGAATTTTGCAGTGTCAGATGTGCGACGCAAAGTCCCCATCTGTGGTCAAGGAAATCATGATGGACATCCCACTCAGATTGTGTCGAACGCACAACATGCTTCCGTTGCTTTCCGTGTTACATCAACGGTGCCGATTTGAGACGCGCCCTCAAAACGAACGCGTGTGTCGTCTGGGTGGTCCGTGTACATGCGATGGATCGCGGGATTTCATAACATGCGATGGTAAACTTAACGAAGTCACATTGGTTAAATTGTTGCGCTTTTACAACGAACCTGGTAACCTGAAAGACGCGCGTGCACATGCGGCAGTGTTCGGGAAGCGTCAACCCGGACGAACTAAACGTGACGACGTTAAGGGGAAAGAAAAAGAAAAGGCAAAAGGGAAAGGGAAAGGAAAAGGAAAAGGAAAGGGAAAAGGAAAAGGAAAGGGAAAACGCGGATTGCCGCCTGCGGCCGCCAAGATCGTTGGCGATGTAGACGAGGATGTTGGAGGATGGGCTGACGACGCGGACGAGCATACTCCCGTTGACTAAAATCCAAAATTCGTCTCCGTTGTTTGTATTTTCCAATTTCCCTAGAACAATCAATCTTTCATAAACACGAACATTCGATTCCGCTGCTCCTGCTGACCTTCCTTGTTTGCTTGATTGCCGCAGATGAGCGACACCAAACGTCAGCGGGCCGCGCGCAAAGCAGCAGTCACCCGCTCCGCCAACGCGGAGGCACGCCGCGCGGCGGCGGAAGCCGAGGCGCGTCGGTCGGAGAAGGAGGCGAAAGACGCGGCGAAAAAGGAGACTCTCGTTCGTCGACCTCGTCGCAGTCCGAGCCCGAGCCCTGACAGCCGTCGTAATCGCTCTGTCTCACCGGCGCGACGATCAACGGTGGCTGCTCTGACGCAGCAACTCGAAGAGACGAAGGCTGAGTTACAGCGTGCGCGCGACGAGCTGAAGGAAGCTGTTCGCCACGAGCGCATCGACGCGCTCATGTGTCCCGGCTGCAGCGAGCACGTGCGTTGCTCTTGGTGTCACGAATGTATCCCCTGCTGTCTGGAGGGGGCAATCCGCGTTTGCCTTTTCCTTCTTCTTTTCCCTTTCCTTTGATTCGTTTTAATCGGGGGGGGGGGGGGGGGGAAAAGGGTGGGACAAAGGTGCCCCGCCCCCTCTTTATTTTTTCTTCTTTCTTTCACCTTGATTTCCGTGGAGCTGCACCGAAACGGACTTCTAACTCTATCGTGCGCGCGATCGCCTTCTTCCTATGTCTCTGCGTGGCTCTGGCAGCAGATGGCCGCAGAAGCGAAAATCTCAACTCGTATACTTTGCAAAAATGACCACGGGATGATCCAGCCCGACGCATTGCACAAAGATCGCATCAGATGCGACGAATGCAAAGGACTCGTGGACACCACGAAAACGTATCTGACGTGCTCCGACTGCGATTACGATCTCTGTACGAACTGCATCGTGGCAAAACTCTCGCCACCGACCGCGCCTGTGGCTCCGCTGGCGCAACCCGTCGCGACCAAACCGGTCAAACAGAAGACCGGCAAGGCTCCGCCCGCGCATTGTGGAGTTGCTGGTGCGCGGTAAAGTAAAGAGAAAAGCGCGTATCTGCGTTGTCTCCTTTTCCATTTACCTTTCGTTTGACTAGCTCATCCTGTTGAACAAAGTGATTTTTCGGATGACATGTTTTGCCGCTGTAGTGCATTTTCTGATGACACCGTCGGACGTGTGTGCGCGCGCGCAGGAAATGAGAACGCCAGATTGGGCTGTCGTTCTCTTGATCGGCGTCGTCGGAGTGGTTGCACTGCCATGGGATCGACCGATTTGCCACAAAAACCAGGCAATGACAACCGGTACGGTCTATCAGAGCTGGGTTGCTCAGAATCCCTCGTGGTGGCTCGTACCCGGGGTTCACGGAACCGGGGGTTATAACATGGCGGTCGTTTCGCCCATGAAACACGAATGTATGACGAAACACTTAAACTTGATGGGTGGCACGACCAAGTGCTGGATCGCAGTGAACGAATACGGCTGTCGTCTGAACGACGACGGGGGGATCGAGGCGTTTTTGGATGCGATACCTAACCGACGGCCAACGCCCGGCATCGACCGTTTCTGCGACGCGTCTCATCCGCGTGTGATATTGCGCGCTGTGCCCTTGGTGATTCGTTCTCTCGGCGAGCTCGAGGGATATTATACATCTCAAATACACCACCGGGAGTTTTATAGACTGTCCGATGCTGAGATTGATTGACACTTCTCTCTCACTCTGACTCACACCCCCACCATGACTGATATATATCTCTATCTCTATCTGCTTCCTAATTCTGCGGTGGTGTGCGATGTGTCTGTTCTGCTCTGTTTCACGCCTCTCTTCTCGTACACACCACTTTAAAATTACGGACCCCACTTTGGTTGCTGACTATGCCCACGATGCGTGGTTTGCTGTTGCTGCTACAGAACACGTGGTATCTCTCTCTCTCGCATGCATCATTCACGCTCGGCGATGGATTCAGCTTCTGCCGTGAAAGTAGGAGAGAAACGAACTCTACCACAAGCTGAAACGCCCACGCCATCGTCCAAAAGTGAGTGCGCTGCGCCATTCCGCCGTTCCGTTGGAGATACTGAACCCGTTTTCGACTGCGTGCGTGCCGTCGTTGCGTTGTGATAGAACCGCTGACGGATGAGATTCGTCGCCGCATCGAACAGAACCGACTGACGGCCCTATCAAAACTGGCGCGTGTAGCCGCACGCCCGGCTGCGGCTGCTGCTGCTGCTTCGGGAGCGTCATCTACATCGGTCGGTATCTCCGCTGCCGCCTGCAGTGAATGGTACCCGTCACCAGTGACGCGCCTGTTGGACGTGTTCATGGAAATCCGTACGCCAGAAAATGCTTCATTCGCGCCGTTCTTGTGGGAGATCGTGTTGTCGTACCTTACGTTCTACAACGAACGCATCGGCATCTTTGTGCATTGGGGCGTCTATGCCGTACCCGCGTTCGACTCCGTGGCCTCGGCACAGCGACGCCGAATTCAAAACGGATCTGAGTGGTACGCGAAACGCTTGTCGATCACACCGGGAACGCCGCGACCGACGTCTGGCTGGCAAGAAACACAGCAATATCATCGGCAGGAGTACGGCGACGACTTTGCGTACAGCGACTTCAAGGAGCGGTTCACTGCCGAACACTGGAGACCGGACGAGTGGATGGCGGCGTTCAAGCATGCCGGCGCATCCTACGCCATTTTAACGAGCAAACACCACGACGGGTTTTGCTTATGGCCGACTACCACCTCTAAATTCTCGACGGCGCATGCCGCGACTGCGCGATTCGCCCATCCCGATTTGGTTGCAGAGTTCAAGCAGGCATGTGCACGCGCTGGTCTTCGCTTCGGCTTGTACTACTCGTGGTCCGAATTTGGACGTGCGTGCACCAAAGACTACATGGATCGCGTCGTTGTGCCTCAGATCGACGAACTCATTCGCTACAGGCCAACCATCGTGTGGTTCGACGGCGATTGGCCTTGTAACACCAAATACGCACAGACTATCATGGACCAGTGTGTGACACGGATCAAGCAAAAACTCCCGGGGGTAGAGATTAATGATCGTGTCGGCCACTCGGCGGAGCGCAAAGATCCGAACTTTCTGGGCCCGTCGACATATCGCGTGTACGACGACCGCGCGCTTCCCACCGTACAGCCGGCCGTACCATGGGAGCACGTCAACACGATCGGCCTAAGTTGGGGTCGCAACAAACAACAAACCGATGCGCATTACAAATCCGGACAGGAGTTGATGCGGCTGTACACGCGCGTGACGTCGCTGAACGGCCGGTTCTGCTTAAATGTCGGCCCTGATGCGGACGGGCAAATCAGCACGCAGGAACTCTCTCGGCTGCGCGCATTCGCTCAGTTGCTCCCCTAAGGCCTATGACTGTTTAGTGACCTACGTGGAGGGGGGCACTGAGGAAGGGCCGCCACGAGGGCGGGGATGCGCATGCGATACAGGGGCGTGGGGTTGACTCTTAGTTGTTACACATACTCATTTCCGTTATTAAACACGCACATTTGATTTCCGCTGCTCCTGCTGACCTTCCTTGTTTGCTTGCTTGCTGCAGATGAGTGACACCAAACGTCAACAGGCCGTGCGCAAAGCAGCAGCCACCTGCTCCGCCAACGCGGAAGCACGCCGCGCGGCGACGGATGCCGAGGCGCGTCGGTCGGAGAAGGAGGAGGAGGAAGACACTACGAAACAGGAGACTCTCGCTCCTGCGCGCAAAGCAGAACACAAAGGGCGTCGCCACCGCCGCAGGTCGGCAGACGGTTCGAACGACGGCGCGCGTCTGATGAAGCCGCGGCGCGAGCGTGTGAAGGCCAAACCGCAATCTGCGGCGGCTGCGAGTGGCAGCAGCGATGAGGAGGACGATGAAAAGGAAACGGAAGTGCTGGAACGGCGTACACACTCGCACCACAACCAGGTCATCGTCGCAGGTACGCGCTCGATGAAATCCGGTGGCACGAAGGATGAGATGACGCTCGCGATGGGATGCGCTTTGCTTCGTCGACCTCGTCGCAGTTCGAGCCCGAGGCCCGACAGCCGTCGCAATCGCTCTGCCTCACCGGCACGACGATCAACGGTGGCTGCTCTGACGCAGCAGCTCGAAGAAACGAAGGCTGAGTTACAGCGTGCGCGCGACGAGCTGAAGGGAGCTGTTCGCCACGAGCGCATCGACGCACTCAAGTGTCACGGCTGCAACGAGCACATGCGTTGCTCTCAGTGTCACGAATGTATCCCCTGCTGTCTGGAGGGCGAAACGTGCGAACTCTCCAAAGTGCCCGCGCATCAGCGTCGGCTGCCGCGCAGATTTCACGCCACATACTTCAAACCACCTTTGTCCCGCTCCACCTCTCCCTCCCCCGATTAAAGGGAATCTCTGTCACATCATTTCCCGCGGCGCTCGAGTGACTGCATTCAACGAACCTGACCAGAAGTGGCGCGAAGAGGTCGCCGCAGAGACTATGAAGGACGGCGCAAGCGGCAAGGGCCATGCGTTTGAATGTCGGCCCCGATGCGGACGGGCAAAATCAATGCGCAGGAACACTCTCGGCTGCGCGCATTCGCTCAGTTGCTCCCTTGAGTTCTTTGCATTCGCGTTGCGACGCGTTGAAAGTGTGGCTCTCGGCTGTAAATATTTGTCGTATACTACGTGCCATCGGCGGCTTAACCATCGCGCGCATTCATGTACCATCGTGTTGCGCGCGCGCGCGTGTGTGTGTGTGTGTGTGTTCACAGATGATGCGTCTTTACCCAAACGAGGACGAGCGATCGCACATGAACTCATTGATCGTGTGTGTATGTGTGTATGTGTGTCTACAGGGCACAGATGGCAGCCGAAGCAATAATCTTCCCGGTGCTGCCGGACGTTAAAAACGATGATCTTCTTTCTCTGAATGCCTTTCAATCGGTGCTCCGCGATATCTCTGCCGTGGGTTACGATGATTCAGCATTCCGTCGATGTATGTTGGTGTTGGCCGCATTCGAAGCAGCAACCGACAAATTACTCGAAACACTTGTCCGCGAATCACCGAACGGAAAAGGAAACGCCGAATGGCTCCCTGGTGTGATTCAGACAGTAAAAACACAATGGGACACTTCCCCTCTGTGGAAATGGTGTCTCTTCGCGAGAACCACAATCTTTCAAGAAATAAGCGAACAAATGTTTCGGGTGCTCATGCGTACCGGGTGTGCCACAAGCGAGGCGTTGAATGCGCCAGATTGCGAACAAAACTATTCTGCACCTTTGTTCGCGTTACTCGGAAACTACCGCGCTGCAGTCTCAGCCATATGTTTGTTATTATCTCAACCCAATATCAGGGTTGAATTGCCTCGCTGTAACAGTAAAACGGGGCGACAGTGTGGTGTCATTCGGGTTAATTTCGAAGACAAGTCCCTCCTGGCGGGTCTCTTGGATCCCTTCAAAATACCTGCCCTTGAGAAGATGCTTAAGGAGCGGTTCGCTAATGCTCTGATCGCGGAGGAATACGAATACTGCACACGCGGTGCGTTCGATGGCGAGGATGGATACCCAGTGACTCTACTCAACCCACTTAGTATGCCGGTTTTCTCCACGACACGCGCATTGGTTGATTCGCTCGATAATTATTTCGGTTGGATGGCAGAATGGCTGCCATCCAAACGACTGAACGATTCGGCCAACACGCGCGATAATCGACCGGCGGTCCAGAATGCCCTTTTCCATGGAATGCCAAAGTTGCTGAAGACTTTATTGGCTCGCGTGCCAGACTGTGATCTACACGTCAAAGATCGATATGGAAAAACCGCCATGACGCTGGTTCAAACCGGCGAGTACGACTCACAGAGGATCCCCGCTGAGTTGATCGAAGAATTCCGTTCGAAGTACCAGACGTTTGGCCCGCATTATAAGTCTGACGTCACGACCCTGGCAATGGAAACGCTGATGAAACGAAAGGGAGTACCATTGGAACTGGTTTCACTTCTCTTTCAGTACGCCGATTTACGGATTCCGGCGGTTGCATCGATTGAAGCAATCCGGCAAGTCAAACATAAACACCACGATGACTCCGAAGAAGATGACACAGAATCCGGAGAAGATGAAGACACGGTCACCACCACGTCCGCGGCAGCGAAATGATTTCACACAAAACACGACATCCTAAACGGGGAAATGAAGCTCTTCATTTCTTGACTTGAATGCATGATTCGCAGAAACCGATATTGCTTAATATTGAACTTTGTTCGTCGTTGCCAAATACACACACACACACACACACACACGCACACACTTTGCTTACTTCCCCTCCGTGAATTATATGGGCTGAGATCTCTTGCTGTGTCGTTCGCATCATTGATTTGTTTTTACAGTAAGAAAAGGAGATGGCAACAGCGGCGGCAGTAACAGCAGCATCGGTAGTGGCGGCGGCGACGACGGTTGTCACCGATTCAGAATCGGAAGTCGCCGCGAACGAATACGCGAAGACCGTTTTGATGACCATCGTTGCTATTCTATGGGTTGTAATGTGCATCACGGCTGTCATCGTTTGCGAGACCCACAAACGACACGGCTCCAGTAACTATGCATGCGGAAACGGCAACCAGCAAGTCAGTGGCGGACGTTCGCAATATTCCATCAATTATGCATACGGAAACGGCAACAAGCAGGTTAATGATGGAGGTTCGCAATATTCCATCAACTATGCATACGGAGACGGTTCGCAATATCCCGCGACCAAAATGAAACCTGACAGCGTCACACCCGACTGTACAAAAGCGATTGACGTCAAGGCGGCAAGCTCCGACAAGTACCGGTAATTGGACGACGACTCTATCCTTTAAGAGTCATCACATCGTCAGTTTGACGCCCGATCACACTTCTCACATCGCTGTAGCTCAATCGGAAGAGCGCGGGACTTATCATCTCGTGGTTCCGGGTTCGAGTCCCGGTCGCGATATTTATCTGTTTTGTTCGTGGGCTGTGCCCCTCTGATGAGTAAAAGTTTATTTGACACATTTCTGAAGCTTATCGCGTATGCGTGCTACCAGGGATCATGTTCGAAAGTAGCGTTTTTCTCTTGACGACCAGAAAAGAAGCATACAGGAGCATGAATTGGGAGAAAGAGAAAGAGACAGGGATTTTTCAGATGCGAGATGAGCAGATTACGATGCCTGCCGCCGCGATAGCTCAATCGGAAAGAGCGTAGGACTTCTAATCCTAAGGTTCCAGGTTCAAGCCCTGGTTGTGGCGATGTTTACTTTTTTTTGTTCTCGACTCCGACAGGCGCGGCATTTACGAGAGCAGACAGTTCGTCGTAAACAATTCCGTATGCCGGTGCCTCCAATTTGGTCATCATCAACGCGAAGAAACGGGTTAACTTTTCGTCGTATTCCTCGCAGGCTGATTTGTACTGCTCCAGGCGAGGAAATTCACAGTCGATCCAGAGATCTTTTTCCATCTTTTTGTACTCGTACGAGTTGACCTCATATTCGTCGGATCGATCGATGAGGTCTTGTTTCTCGCACGCCCTGGCACGCCGTAAGTGTAACGGATCAGTGCGGATCACTTCCGAAATCGCATTTTCGGCGCGTACCAGACGCGCATGCGCGTTCACCAGTTTTTGTATCGCCCGGAGGGGGGCACCTACGTGCGGCTTAATCGGGTTGACCTTGAGATCCGCCTCGCGCATGAACTCGATGAGTAGACGACGAACTCGAGCTTGCGCACGCTCTGGTGGCGTAGATTGTTCAATCTTTACCTTGCCTGAGTTCATCGGGGTAAGGACCGGTGTCGGGGTCGGAGTCGGGGCAGATGCGGCTTTCGATACGGACGCAACGGCGCGTCGGGTCTGTTTCTTTGAGGGAGTCTTCGCATTTCGAGGGGTGCGAATTTGCCGAATCGCATCGGCAGCGGCCGCCTGTGCAACGATTTTGTTATTCTCATCGATTGTTTGACGAGATTCTTCGCGTTTCTTTGAGATTTTTCTGATTGGCCGTAGTTGACGTGGCATTTCGTTTCTTGGATCTGGTGTAACACACACACACACACACACACACGCGCACACACACACATATAAAACATCAAAAACGCGGTTAAAAGGGCGCGTCACACACGCCCGACGACGATGGACGACGGCGGATGAATAAATGAAAATCTGGAATAGCGGATGGTTCTCAACAAAAAACCCTCCGCTCCGTTGTTGCGCGGACGAACGGAACAATTGCATCGAATTCTTCCGAATGTTGCTTCATTTCGCCCGGGGGCCCGTCCCTCTTGGAATGTTTGCTTTCTCCCGCCCTCTCATCGCACGACGAACTTTCCTTGCCTCAGGTGGCCTTAAGATAATCATCCGTTTCGTACACGAACAAAACCTGTCTGTGTATGTATCATCATAACTGCCGTCCATACGTTGCTCCATCGTCTAGGGTTATCTTAGACGTACGGACCTCGTTCAATTTTTTAATCAAAAAAATAAAGGGCGGGACTGCGATGTCGTCCTCGAGACCCGCAGCGGCCGCTTGCGGCGCTGTGGAGACCGAAGACGCAATTGATTGTGGTCTCACGTGCACTGACAATAATTTTGACTCGTTATCAGTCCAGAAAGGTTCTACTGATGATGTCATCTCTCAACAGGCATCCTCCTCTGCGCCTGTCCGAGTCGGTCCGCGACCTCTTCAGGTTCGTCCCCGACCTTCTCGGGTTCGTACGCAACCTGCCCAGGTCGTGTATGACTCATTCTGGTCGCGTCTTGACGAGGTGTTGGATAATGTCTCGGCGGCGGCCAAGGAGGATGGCGAAGAGGAAGAAGAAGTCAGGATCATTTCGATGAAAACCACGACCACGATCTGTCATCCTGCGTCTTCCGTCGCCGCTGTTTCAGCGTCGTCTTCTTCCGCATCGTCGTCTTCCGCATCGTCCCCGGCCTCACGTGCGGCCGCTTCGGCCGCACTTGCACACGCTCATGCCGCTCGTGCAGTCGCTGCAGCCGCTCTCCTCGCCGCTTCTGGGGCTCCCAACGCAGCGGCTGCCGCTTCTGCTGCCTCCCGTGCGACGTCTGCAGCCGCCCGTGCAGCATCTGCTGCTGCCGCCGCCGCCTCTGCCGCCTTTGTCTCTCCATCGGCTCCTGTTTCCACTCCTGCCGCAGCTCCTGCCGCCGCTCCTGCCGCCGCTCCTGCCGCCGCTCCTGTCGCCGCTCCTGCCGCAGCTTCTGCCGCAGCTCCTGCCGCCGCTCCTGCCGCAGCTCCTGCCGCAGCTCCCGCCGCCGCTCCCGCCGCCGTCCCTGCCGCCTCCCCTGCCGCCGCATCCGCCCGGTCTGCCTTTCCCGCCACCATCCCTTTCGCCGTTATCGCGGCAACCGTTCTCACTCCCGCTCAAACCCCAGTCTTACCAACTGGGCTCGCGGCTGCTGTTCCCACCGCCATCCCCTCTGCCCGTTCTGAGGCCAAGGCGTCCGGGAAAGACGAAAAGATACCCAGAGCAGCCGCTGCTGCTGCTGCTGTTGTTCTGTCGGAAAAGGATGAAAAGACGGCCTATGCCTCCGCCGCTGCAGCCGGCGGTGAAAAAGCGGATGGTAACACACCTGCTTCTGCTGCTGCACTCGCGCGTGTTCACCATTCCAGTTCAGGTCTTCCCGACCCACGTGCAACTGCACCCGTTCCAATTCCTTGTTCAGCCGCCGCCGCTGATTTGTCCTGTGGATCGTATTCGGAATCGGATTGGGACGCCGATTCCGCGATTCGTTCCGATACCGTGACGGAATCGGATGTTGGTTCGGACATGAAATCGGAGGCCGGGCGACAGACGGAATCGGACGCCGGATTGCAGGCGGAATCAGATGCGGCGATCAGTCTCACAACATTCGGTGCTGCGGTCGCTCGAATTCCAACATCGGAAACGACAGACTGCCCTGAATCGGGAGACAACAACATCATGACTCTCTCAATAGCGGCAGCGATAGTCAACCGTGGCCCTGTGACGCTGTCCAAGACGGCAGCAATACTCAATCGCGGCAAGATCGCACGACGCCCGTCGCCATCGCGGAAGAGCCGCGTAAATACCGGGAAGAGAAAAGGAGCGCAACAGAACCCGACCCACGCCGCCGCGAACGCGTCATCGGCGAATCTCAAGGAGAGTACCGTCTCGCGGAAGAAGTTTAAGACGAAACACGAGCCGAACGCCACTTCTCGGGACAGGGTTGTCCCCAAACAGAAGAATAAGAAGAAGATGTAATCGAGAACCAGGCGTTCAACGCCGTTGAGTTCCGAGCTCTTTATCAGAACCTACGTCTTCATGCTGTTCTCTCATTTTGTTGCTCGTTTATGGAGTGTGCGTGCGTGTCTCTTCTTTCTGCGCGAAACAACACGTGCTGACATGGACTTTTTCGTTTACGCACTGGCGCGCGCGAAAACAAATGTAACGGAAATGCGATTTTATTGCGGTTAAGATAACGATGTGGTATGGCAACGGCGGTTTTGTGTCGCGAGAGAGGAAATACAGAAAACGGGAGATGTTCGGACAGGGCCAACTATACCACACGCGCGCGCTTCGTTTGAACCTTAGGCAACGGGCGCAATTCGTAGGGTTAAGGTTTAACCCTACGAATTGCGCCCGTAGGGGATCGCGCGCATAAGATCGGTAGTGCGTGCGCGGACCGCCTAGGTCAGGCGTAAGCGTTTCGAAGACGACTCTGCGCGAACGCCTGCGTCAGTCATCGTGTCGGTCGCGGTAGAGTTCGGGTCGTCGTCATCTTTTTCGTTCCAAAAATTGGGATCATGATCATAGTCGTCGTCGTCGTCGTCGTCGGCATTGCCACCATCGTCTGCGCCACTGTCTTCACGATCAGCCCCTGCAGCGGCAGATGCGGAGGCAGAAGCCGCCGTGCCGTCGTCGTCGCAGTCGTCGCCGTAGTCGCCGTCGCCGCCGTCGCCGCCGTCGCCTTTTGAAAATTGAGGATGATCCTTTGCGGACTCCAAGGGGCGTCCAAAGAGAGATCGATGCAGACCGTCCGCAACGGACTCGGTGAGAACCGTATCGGTCGGCAAAACATCGATTAATTTACCCACGAAACCCGGCCGAGCACGTGTGAAATCGCATAAAACCGATCGTAAAGCGTTGATGTTAGCCGATAGGCCGACTTTCATTTCGCCCTCGATGACGCTCATGGCGTTATCGGTATCGTCCTCCGACGATAAACCGGCTTTTTCCATCGAACGTGCCAACGTACGCATAAGGTCGTAGCACTTGGGGCCAATCACACCGGCCGCCTGTTCGGACGCAATTTCACCAAAGGCCTTGGCGATGACATCCTGTGCGTCTTCGTCTTCGGTGTCTCTGTCTTTGGCGAGCAGTTTATCGGCGAAGCTTTCCATCAATTCGATGGACTCCGAGGATGCACCGATCTTCATCTCTTCGGATGTGACGACGAGCGCTTCTTCGGCCTGTTCGGGGAGAATGAAACGCATGCCAACCAGGGCCTCGGCGAGTATTCCAGGAACCTTGTAAGGGGCCGTTTCCACAGTAAGTTTCAATCGTTTCAATTGATACCGGTTCAAACTGAAGTTGAGGGATTTCACGATATCAAAACCCAGCTGAATGACTGCATACCTGGATACCGATAACGCGTCGCGGTCTTCAGCTTTCTTTCGCTGTTCCGTCTGTCCTGTTTTGCGTGAGTGTGTTTCACAGGAGGTGTACGGAAACCCAGCGGGAGTGCGCCCGTCTTTGACCGGCTCGGTGCAGCGCTTCTTTCCTTGGGTGTTTCTGTCTTTGCCACAACAGTGTGTATCGCAAACCGATAACGGACCTTTCTCGGTGACGCGTACCGGGTTCAGACATTTATCTTTTGAGCATCGACCACCTTCAGGCCGAAAGCCAAGGTTTGCTGCCGCGGCGGCGGCCGCAGACGATGAAGACGCCGGTGCGGTGGCGGCGGCGGCGATGGCGGCGGCGGCGGCCGCGTACGATGATGCCGCCGGCGGTGCGGCCGCAGACGATGCCGGTGCGTCGGCCACGGACCATGACGGTGCGGCGACGCGTGCGAACGCGGACGATGATGATGCTGGCGCGGCGGCGGCCGCGGAAGATGATGACGGGCGTTTATGACCCGGCGAACCACCGGCGCCGGCAGCAGAGGTCGGTGCACGTGCGCGTGCGGCGAAAACAGCGACGACATGAAGCAAATGCACGTGATGTTCGCGGGCAGCCTTTTGATCATCAGGATTGATTTCTTTGTCTTCGGTCTTCGGATTTTGTATGAGCGGACCCGGTGGTAGTGCACCTGCACCTGCACCGACGGATTCGCCTGCAGGAACACGAGTCGGTTGAACGCGACGCTTAAGCTTGTTTCCACTGCCACTCCGCCTGCTGTCACACGGCATATCGCACACAGTACATACCAACAGAATTGTGAAGCGGCGCTCGAGGTCGAGAGGAGCGGCAGAGGAGCAACAGAGAGAGAGAGAGCAGCGGGTTGCTTGCTGTGCGGCGTACACGGCGGGAAGAGCTGAGGATGTGGTCGCATCACTTTGAAGCCGATTCAGTTGGGTGATTTCTGTTGTGAGCATAGTATCGGTCATTGCGAGTTGAGCGAGAATCAGCCTCTTCTGTTCCTGTAATTCGCGAATGCGGTTCTGCGAATCCAGAATGGATCGACGTTTTGCAGAAATCAATGCCTCGGACTTTGCGCACACACACACACACACACACACACACACACACACACACACACACACACACAC
>CAZGOM010000063.1:0-4170 GCA_964527265.1 uncultured Phycisphaeraceae bacterium
CCTACGACTTCTCCAAAACCAAATCCCTCACCGACATCGGCGGCGGCAACGGCTCACTCATCACCTCCGTCTTAAAACACCACCCACACATCCAGGGCACCCTCTTCGACCTCCCCTCCGTCGTCCAGCGCGCTGCTGAAAACCTCGCCTCCGCTGGCCTCGCCTCCCGCTGCAAAACCCATGGCGGCTCCTTCTTCGAATCCATCCCAACCGGCTCCGACACCTACATGATGCGCCACATCATCCACGACTGGGACGACGCCAAATCCACCCTCATCCTCAACAACACCCGCAAAGCCATGTCACCCTCTGCCAAGCTCCTCATCCTCGAATCAATCATCGAGCCCGGCAACAGCCCCTCCTTCACCAAGCTCCTCGATATCAACATGCTCCTCATCCCCGGCGGCATGGAACGCACCCGCTCCCAATACGAATCCCTCCTCGCCAATGCCGGCCTCAAAATCACCTCCATCACCCCCACCACCACCGAAATCAGCATCATCGAAGCCGCACCCGCCTAAGTGGTCTTTCAAATTCAAATTGACGGATCAACTTTTCTGTGTGCCATGCTCTCGTCCGCGTGAGCATGTCTTGTTTTTCGCCCGCTTTTGACTGGACTTAGTCATGCCTGGAATGCGACATTTCTTTTTCTAGCGTTAGCTCCTCCCATCGCTTCCCTTCACCCCTGCCGCACTTCAAACATGTTTCTTATCCATGGTCACACCTTCTCACTTGCACTATTTTTCCCGCATAGATAACCTTCCATTACACCTGTCCAATTAATTTTAAAAAGGCAAACAACCATGCCCGCACCCCAATCCCCCATCGTCCACAACACCTTCGCCAAAGGCCCCGATTCCTGGGCCGCCTATGACTACCACGCCTCCATGGTCGCTGGTGGCCGCAACATCTTCATCTACCCCACCAAAGCCATCGACCCTGAAACCGGCCGCCATTACATCTGGGTCGATCACATCCGCTGGTCCGCCGACACCCCCGAAAGCCCTCTCTCCATCCTCCCCCTCCTTCACTACCGCTCCTGGATCAACCAGGCCCCCATCGATCTCCGCAATGCTCAGGTCTCCGTCTTCCTCCGCGGCGATGACTTGAACCTCAACACCGCCCACTGCCTCTTCTGGGTCCACTACAACGGCGGCCGCTGGCACTTAAACAGTCAGCACCTCCCAATCACCCCCAACGCCTGGTCCAAAGAGCCTCTCCTCATCAACCTTCACAACGACGAATCCAAGTGGCACCACTCCTGGCCCCGCAACCAGAACTCCGGCACGCTCGAAAAAGCACTCGCCAACGCCGAATCCTACGGCTTCTCCTTCATCGGCTTCGGCGCAGAAGTCACCGGCAAATTCTGCATCAGCGACTTCAAAATCGCTCGCTGATCCAAACAGCAAAACACGCTCAACCCAGATGCCGGGCTACGACCAGAAAAGCCGCTGGTCTTTCTCTTCTCTTCGCTCCTTCTTAGCCGAAGCCCCTTCCTCACCCCTCACTTCACCGGCACGGCTTTCTTCCCAAACGGCGCAGCCGCCTTCTCCACTCCCTCTCCATTCCCAGCCACCGCCTCCCGCTTGGGCAGCTCTTTACGCTCATAACCCGTAGGCACCTTAAACCTCTCACCCTCCACCTTCTCCATCTTGATCGATGTCACCGTATGCGTCGTCTTCTTCCCCGGCGTCGCCACCACCATCCCATTCTTCAACTTCGTCTTCTTCGGATTCAACTCAATCACTGACTTGATCGGTATCCCCGGCAAACTCTTCATATCCACCGTGTTATCCGTATTCGCCAGCACGCGGCTATACGCCTCCAGCATCGCCTCACGCAATCCCTTCGTCTCCGCTCCCTCCTGAGTCACCCAGAAAGTCATCTTCTGGTCCGGCAGCACCACCTCATAACCCTCCACCTTAAAACCATTGATCGTCTCCGTCTTCCCCGTCGCCACCGCCTTCACCTTCTCCCCCGGCTGCGTCTCCACACCCTTGAGAATCCGGGCCACCTCCCGCCCCTCCTTCACATCCTCCTCTGTCATCATCATGTACTCTCCCTTCTCATGCAGCATCACATACTGCTCCCGCGTCTCACCATCGAAAATCACCGATACCTTCCCCGAATCCACCCGCGCCTTCCCCCCTTCCAGCCACATCGTGAATTTCTTCACCTCCCCAGGCTCCGCCTTCCCCGCCACCACTTCGCCACTCTTCCCCTCCTTCAGCGCCACCCCCACCGGCGGCGTCAGCGTCTCCGATTCAATCACCCATCCCCCAGACGCGCTCGAGCCAAAAAGCCCCAGCCCCGCTGCCGAAACGATCACACTCAATACCGACCCCAAACGTCCCTTGTGTAACCGCATGCCATTTCCTCGTTGTAGATTTCCACCGATCATATCCTCCCTCCCATACCCCGGACTCACACGTAAGCACCAAACGCCACAGGCCGGCATGACGCCGGCCCGTGTGTTTGATTCTTGCATCAACATAACCCTCAAGGCTTCGGCGCTGGCGCCACCCGAGGCTTCGCGCTCCCCGCGCCGGCAGGGCCGCCCGGCATCCCGCCCGCAGGCCCCATCTTCGCCATATCCTGATAATCCGCCGGCGCCTGGAACACCGCATCCCCCAGCGCCTCTTCCTTGATCGACGTCACCGTCGCCGTCACCTTCATTTCCGGTCGTTCCACCGTCTTTCCGTTGGGCCGCGTCTCCGTGCTCGCTGGCGTTTCCATAATCACCCGAATCGGACATCCCGAAATCGCCTTGAAATCAAACTGCTCTTTGCCCCGCGCCTGCTTGGCAAAAGCCCCTTCCATCCCGTCTCTCACTTTCAGCGCACTGCTGTCCTGCGTCACCCAGAACGTCACCTTCTGCTTGGGCTTCTCCAGCACATACTCCTCCACGTCATACCCGCTGATTTTGTCCTTCCTCCCCGTCGCGCGCGGCTTATCACTTTCCTTCACCTCCTCCCCTTCCTTCACCGGCTTGGACGCTGGGATCGGCGTCGTCATCTTCACCTTCATCTCATGCATCAGCAGCGTCACGCTCTGGTCATCCCCACCCGAAATGATCGACATCTTCTCCACATCCACGCGCGACTTCTTTTCCTCCAGCTTCATCACCACCTTCATCGCCTTCGGCTCTTTCCCCGCGGTCGGCGCCGTCGCCATCCCCATCGCCGGTGCGCCCTCCACATTGATGTCCACCACCCAGCCCGCAAACGCGCTGGATGCGAAAACCGCCATCCCCGCCGCCGCAGCAACCACACCCGTCACCAATCCAAAACGTCCCTTGCGTAACTGCATACATGCTCCTTGTTGTAGGTTTCCCTCGATCATATCACTCTACTTCCCCTCCTTCGCCTCCACCTTCGGCACCTCCATCTCCTCATAATCCACTGGCTTGCTGAACAGCCCCGCATCAAGTTCCACTTCCTTGATCGACTTCACCGTCACCACGCTCTTGCCTCCCGCATCTCTGAGCGTCGATCCGTCCGCCTTGGTCAGCAGACGCGCCGGCCGTTCCATCTCGATAACGATTGGGAATCCCGCCAGGCTCCGGTAATCCACATTCGCCTGCGTGTTGCTGGGAATCTTGCCGTACACTTCTCCCATCGTCTCGCGTAGCTTCTTCGTACTCGCATCCTCATCGACGATCACCCAGTAAGTCATCGTCCTGTCCGGTTGTTTCGCCACATACTCCGCCACCTTGTACCCGCTGATCGTATCGGTCTTACCCGTCGCCACCGGCTTGGGCAATTCCAACCCCGGCTTTTCACCCACCTTCTCCCGTAACGCCTTCATGTCCTCCAAGCGCGCAACCATGCACGTCTTCATCGGATGCACCAATGTCAGCACATCTCCTGATTCCAGCGTGATCACTGACGTCTTACCCTTGTCCACCCGAAGCGCCTTCCCCCGCAGCTTCAGCGTCGATGTCGCCTTCTGCGCTGGCGGCGCGCTCTCCCCCTCACTCGCATTACGCATCACCCGCGTCTCGGTTTCCAACACCCAATCCGCATGTGTCCTCTGCACCTGCATGCAAAACCCGATCACGCCCGCCGCAACCCATGCCAATCCCCGCACGCTCTTGAACGATTCCATCGCCGCCTCCACATGCCTAACCGCCCCCATGGGAACACCTCTTTGCAAAAGCCTCTTCCAATC
>CAZGOM010000063.1:4270-27797 GCA_964527265.1 uncultured Phycisphaeraceae bacterium
CCACATGCCTAACCGCCCCCATGGGAACACCTCTTTGCAAAAGCCTCTTCCAATCACCCCTCCCCCATATATGATACCAGAACCACTCCATCTTGTCAATAAGAAAGACACTAATTTTTCCAAAATTTATATTTATACACAATTCAACACGTTGTTCACACCCAAACCGCCACCCTCACAAACGCACCGCTCTCCACCAACACCCCCTCCAGCATCCGCGCAGGCCCCAGCGCCAGCATCGGCGCCCTTCCAAACGCATGCTCAATCGTCCCCACCGCCACCCTCACATCCTCCGCATTCACCGCCCGTTTCCCCGCCCGCACCCGCGCCGTCGCGCACACCAGGGGATAAAGCAGCGCCAGCGACCGGATTCCCTCCAGCAGGTTCTTCCCCTGGTTGCACGACCCCATGAACTGCAACGAGTCCAACTTGTTCCTCACCATCCGCCAATGCACTTCAAACGCCCCCGGCTCAATCGCCGTCCCCTTCCCGCTAAACAGCCTCGCCCGCCCAATCGACCCCGCCGGATTCTTCAACCCCAAACCTCGAATCCCACCCCAACCCAGCACCGACACCCGCGCCAGCGCACCCGCACGCCCAAACCGTCCCGCACGCCCATTGAGCACATCCTCATCCCGCCTCAGATACATCGCCCAAAGCGCTCGAAATGCCAGCCGCTGCCCCGCCCCCGGCTTCTCCACCTCCTTCGTCTCACCCGCCCCACCTGTCACCTCCTCCACCACCTTCCGCAGCCCTGCATACGCCCCCGCCAGCATCTCCCGATCCAACTCCCCCACCGTCACCCCCGAAAGCCAATCGCACAACACCATCAAAAACACAGCCTTTTGCGCATCATTCGAAAAAGTCCCCAACATCGCCGATGCAAACCCCGCCACCGCCTCCACCTGCTCCTGATCCAGCAGACACGTCGTCCCCTCATCAAACCCCGGCCCGCTTCCCACCACCTTCACCACTTGATTCAGTTCCCCCACCGCCTCCCCATGCGCCGCCCCCTCGTTCTTCTGCACCGACGGGCAGTCATACCGCGCCGTCACCGTCGCCTCCTCCCCAAACGTCTTCACCACGCTGAACGGAAACAGCCTGCATCCCGCAGGCTTGGCCCCCGCCCCAAAAGCCTCATGCACCCGGCATCTCCCATTCTCCAAATTCAAATAAACGCAGCTCCCATCCGCCCGATGCGACAGGTACTTCTTGCCTCCATGCCTCAGTAAAACGTTCTTCCCCGCCAGCTCATCCCCCGCCGGCCACGCCAGCCCCGTCAACCGCTTCTCCTCCCCCTCCACCAGTTCCACATGCCAATCCCGGCAGCAATCACCGCAACCATGACACGTAAACCTCTCTCCCAGCAGCACATTCAGTTTCATCCTCAAATCATAAACCCCCGCTCATCTCCACGCGATGCGCACTCACTTAATTCATAACCCACCCACCACCACCGCTTCTCATCCTTTTGATCGCCAAAAGCCACCGTGTAAATCTTGAGAATCTTGCCAATCCTGTTAAAAATCTTTCCTCACACAGCGTTCCTGAAGACATCTCTATGTTTTCCGCCCTCCTTGCAAATCCCTCCTCCCCTGCTAAAACCTCACCCGCCTTGCATTCTTCCGCGCAATATATAGATTCTTACACCATCAAACTTATCACAGGACACAACCATGACCACTTCCAATAAACTCGCCTGGGGCATTCTCGGCACCGGCGGCATCGCCAAGACCCTCGCCTCCGCCATCACCAAGTCTTCCACCGGCACCCTCGTCGCCGTCGCCAGCCGCACCCAGTCCAGCGCAGACGCCTTCGCCAAAACCTACTCCGTCCCCAAAGCTTACGAAGGCTACGACAAGCTCCTTGCCGACCCCGCCGTCCAGGCCGTCTACATCTCCCTCCCCAACCACCTCCACGCCGAGTGGTCCGTCAAGTGCGCCCTCGCCGGCAAGCACATCCTCTGCGAAAAACCCCTCACCACCAATTATCCCGAAGCCATGTACATGCTCGCCAAAGTGAAGGAGACCGGCGTTTTCTTCATGGAGGCCTTCATGTATCGCACCCACCCGCAAATCGCCAAAGCCGTCGACCTCATTAAGTCCGGCGCCATCGGTGAAGTCCGCGTCATAAGCGCCGCCTTCGGCTACAACATGGGCCCCTCCTACGGCAACATCCGCCTCCGCCAGGACGCCTCCGGCGGCGCCATCCTCGATGTCGGCTGCTATGCCGTCTCCGCCGCCCGCCTCTTCGCCGGTGCCGCGCAAAACAAACCCTTCGCAGACCCCACCGACGTCCGGGCCCACGCCCTCATCGGCGCCACCAGCAAGGTCGATGAATACGCCACCGCCACCCTCAGCTTCCCAGGCAATATCCTCGCAAACGTCGCCTGCGCCTCACAATGCAACCTCACCAACACCGTCACCATCTTCGGCTCAACCGGCTCCATCGAACTCCCCGTCCCCTGGAAACCCGCCGAATCCGCCTCCATCATCCTCACTCAAACCGGCAAAGAACCCCAGACTTACACCTTCGACACCGCGAAAAATATCTACATCCACCAGGTCGACGCCGTCGCCAAGCTCATTTCCGAAGGCAAAACCCAGGCCTCCAGCCCCGCCATGTCCATCGATGACACCCTCGGCAACATGCGCACCCTCGATCTCTGGCGTGCCCAGGTCGGCCTCGTTTACGACTCCGAAAAACCCGACGCCATCAAGACCACTTACGCCGGCTCACCCCTCCAGAAATCCCCCAAGGCCGAAATGGCCTACGCCACCATCCCCGGCTGCGCCAAACCCATCTCCCGCGCCGTCATGGGCACCATGATCTACACGCCCAACGACTACCCCCTCACCTTCTCCATGCTCGATTACTTCTATGAAATCGGAGGCAACTGCTTCGACACCGCCCACCTCTACGCCGGTGGCCAGGCCGAAATCGCCGTCGGCAAGTGGATCAACACCCGGGGCATACGCGAACAAGTCGTCATCCTCGCCAAAGGCTGCCACACCCCCAACGACCATCCCGAGCACATTGTCCCCCAGCTCAAAATCTCCCTCGAACGCATGGGCACCTCCTACGCCGACCTCTACGCCCTCCACCGCGACAACACCAAATACCCCGTCTCCGAATTCATCGAACCCCTCGAAGCCGAGCGCAAAGCCGGCCGCATCCGCGCTTACGGCGGCTCCAACTGGTCCACCGCCCGCCTTCAGGAAGCCAACGATTACTGCAAAGCCAAGGGCTATCCCGGCTTCCAGCTCTCCAGCCCCAACTTCTCTCTCGCCGTCTGGAACAAGCCCATGTGGGCCGGTTGCCTTACCGCTTCCGACAAAGCCTCCCGCCAGTGGTACGCCAAGAGCCAGGTTCCCATCTTCTCCTGGTCCAGCCAGGCCTCCGGCTTCTTCGCCGGCCGCATCACAGCCGACACCATCAACTCTCCCGACTGGTACCAGCGTGATGCCTACAACGCCTGGTACAACGACGAAAACGCCAAGCGCCTCGAGCGCGCCCGCGAACTGGCCAAAAAGAAAAACACCACCCCCACCCAGATCGCTCTGGCCTACGTCCTCAATCAACCCTTCCCCACCTTCGCGCTCATCGGCCCCCGCTCCATCGAAGAAACCCGCACCTCCTGCATGGGCGTCACCCTCAAGCTAACCCCAGAAGAAACCAATTATCTGATTGGCGAATAACCACACTCGCCCTCACCAGCCTGGCGCACTGCAAGCGTCCCCGCTTGCGGTCTGTCTTGTATACGCCAACACAACAATCCCCGCACCTCCCATTTCTCTCTGATCTTCGACGCAAGACGCAGGACGCAAGCCCCCCCTCTCCCTCTGACAGAACCCAAGACCCAGAACCCAAGACCCAAAACATGTACCCCGACCCCATCCTCCCCCGCGCCCACCCAGACCTCCTCTCTCAGGTCACTTACGACCCCTTCCACGCCATGCCCGGCGATCTACCCCCGGCCCCGCGGCTCTTCGCCACCGCCCCCCAGCTCGCCCGCGCCCGCCACCGCATCGCCCAGGGAATCAAAACAGACACCCATGGCCTCTCCCTCCTCCTCACCGCCACGAAAATCGATCAACCCCTTCCCGACATCAAGCCTCCCACCGGCCCCGCCGACTGGGGCGGCGGCTCTGTCTCCCCACCGCTCGACGCCGCATTCAAAAATGCACTCGCATTTCACCTCACCGGCGACAACCGCCACCGCGAACGCGCCTTCCAGGCCATGCGCCTCGCCGCCCACGCCTGCGCAAAAACATCCCGCTGGACTGGCTTCGAACACAACGAAGCCGTCAACGCCGCCCGCGCCTACGACCTTCTCATCCCCTCCGGCATCCACCCCGACGACGACAATCTCTTCCGCCCCATGCTCTGGACCCTCGTCCATGCCATGGACCAATGCCACCACCGTCACTGCAATAACCACAACGCCATGCAGATGACCGCCCGCATCTCCCTGGGCGTCGCCCTCGGCAGCCCCCAGGTCATCCATGACACCCTTTACGGCAATTCCTACGACGGCAAATGGCGTTACGGGCTCATCCATCTCCTCCGCCACGACTTCCTCTCCGACGGCATGAACTGGGAAGGCGTTCCCGGCTATCACATGCTCGTCCTCATGATGGTCTGCGAATGCCTCACCGTCCTCGAAAATGTCGGCGTTAACCTCTGGCACCGCGCCTGGCCCGCTTCCGCCCGCAACGACGGCTTCGATGAACACACCCACTACGGCCCCAAAGGCGATAAACACCTCACCAGCGCCTTCGACGCCCTCATTTACCAGGCCTTCCCCAACGGCGACTACTCCCTCCTCCACGACCAGGTCCTGGGCAATCTCCGCGGCTCATGGGCATGGTGGCTCATCTTCAACAAAGCCTTCGATACCTATGCCCACCCCCGCTATGCCTGGGCGCTGACGCATTCCAACCACAACACCCCCATCACCACCGATGGCCCCGTCCCCGCATGGTTCCAGTCCGGCCCAAACGCCCCCACTGAATTCGTCCGCTTCGAAACACGCCACTTCCCACCCGCACCAGCACCCTTCACCGCCGATAACCCCTTCTCCCTCACCGGCAAACATGTCTCCGGCTCCTCCCTCTTCCCCGCGCACGGCTCAGCCATCCTCCGCGATCCCACAAACCCCAACGACCCCGCCGCTCTCGGCGCTTACCTCTACTGGGGCCCCCACTGCGCCGGTCATCGCTCACCCGCCTCTCTCCACCTGGACATCCAGGCCCTCGGCCGCCGCGCCACCGCCAGCCCCCACCTCCCCGCCGCCGGCTACGACGAACCCAACTACCTCACCTGGTTCCGCACCACCATCGCCCACAACACCGTCACCGTCGACGGCAAATCCATGTTCCCCTACGACTTTGAAACCAATTCCATCTGGGAATACGAACTCTGGCGCGATACCAACTCCAATAGCACCCTTCATCTCTTCCAGCCCGGAGCAGACTTCACCGCCGTCCGCGCCTCCAACGACACCGTCTACAAAGACGTTACCCTCGATCGCACCGTCATCCTCACGCCCCATTACGTCTTGGACGTCTACCGCGTCACCGCTGACCGCCCCCGCACCCTCGACTGGGCCATGCACTCCCAGGGCATCTTCCCCACCCTCCCCGGCGCTACCCCCATCGAACTGGGCACTGACCGCGGCTATCGCCACCTCACCAACGCCCACATCCTTCACACATCCGGCGATTCCCTCTCCCTCCCCTACACCCTCTATTCCAACCCCGCCCTCGCCTCCCTCTGGCTTCCTGGTGCCCCAGGCGCACAAATCATTCTCGCCGCCGACCCCGCCGTCGACTCCCGCACCGCCATCGGCGATTCTCACGCTCCTGCGCCACGCACCAGCCTCATCGTCCGCACCCACGTATCCTCCGCCCTCTTTATCTCCGCCTGGAGCTTCGGGCCCCGACAAGCCCACATCACTCAGGCAAGTGGCACTGCCGACTCCGATATCCAAGTCGCCATAAGAACCGGCAATACTGCGGAAAATTGGTCCATTCCCATCGCCTCTCAAAACATCGGCATGAAATCTGGACTATAGTTTCCCATTCATATCACCTCTCATATGCGGACAAACACATGGCCACCTCTCGCTTAAAACCTATTTCGGCACGCGCCTTCTCCCTCGTCGAGCTTTTGGTGGTCATCGCCATCACCGCCGTCCTGGTTTCCATGCTCGTCCCCTCGTTCTCTGCTGCGCGCGAGACAGCCAGGACCCTCCAATGCGTCAACAACCTTAAATCGCTCAGCATCGGTGACACCCTCTATCAGAACGACAACAAGCAATGGTTCACCGGCGGCTGGAACTATGCCGACTGCATCAACGAATACATTCGCACCGACCCCAAATTCCTCCAGCAGGGACCAGGCGGCACCTACGCCTACGACTCAAAAGCAGGCTTTCCCTTCAAATGCCCAAACGTCTATAAAACTTACGGCCTCCCCATCAACATCAGCGATCCCACACGCAAAATCACCTGCCTCGACTACTCGCGTAACTCCGCCCTCCACGGCACAGACATCGCCTCATCCACCGATTCAAACCAGAACTTCCGCTGGCGCAAAAGCCATCAAATCGTCAGTTCCCCTTCCACCGTCCTGAACCTCTCCGACGGCGCTGGAGCCATGCGCATCGACTATTCACAGTTCGGCATGATCAACCGTCACAACAACCTCTGGACCGCCACCCTCGTCTACGCCGATGGCCACGGCCGCGCGTGGGGCCTGCGGTCCACCGTCCGTTCCGACATGAACGGCGGCTACGGCAACTACGACTGGTATTAAAACCCCTCTGCCTTCCGCAATCCCTCTCGTAATTGCACATCCCCGGGCGCAACAGCCAACCCTTTGCGGAAAACCTCCGCCGCTTCCTGATTCCGCCCCGTGATCAGATAAAGCAACCCAAGCTGCTGATATCCGCGGCTTCCTCCGGGCTGTAAATTCACCACCGACTTAAACACCCTTTCAGCCTCGTCATACCGTCCCAGATTGCCATACGCGCTCCCCAGGTTCACCATCACATCCAAATCCCCTGGAGCAATCTCCGTCGCCCGCTTCATCAATCCCAGTCCCTCCTCCGCATGCCCCGTCCCAACCAGCACAGCCCCCCCATAAGTCAGCACATCCAGGTCATTTGGCGATAGCGCCAGCGCCTTGCGCACCACTTCCTCCGCCCGTTGATTTTGCCCCAGCGAAAACAGAATCAATCCTGCTTTCGCCGCGCTCCTGGCGGATGGCTTGGTCACTCTCAGCGCCCTTTGCACCAATTCAAGCGCCTCCTCATTCCGTCCTGTCTGCATCATCACATTCGCCATTGAAACCAGGACATTCATATCTTCCGGGTCATTCAATAACTGCTGTTTCAGATGCGGCAGCGCCTCCTCCGTCCGGCCCCGCGCCATCAGGTATTCCACAAACAGTCCCCGTGCCAGGTTGTTGTCCCGCGTAACATCCAGAATCCGTGTGAAAAACGTTTCGCTGTTCTTCCAATACTCAAGCTGCCGCCACGATAACCCCGCCAGCACCACCCCCACAGCGCAAATCCCCACCAGCCCCGCCTGCGCCACTTGCGGCCGCACCCCCTCCACAGTTTCTGCCCCCCCCTCCTCAGCCTTACCCGGGCGGCGTGAAGCCAAAAACTCCCACGCCAGCCAAACCAGCGCCAAATACACTCCCAGGAACGGCCAATACACAAACCGATCCGCCCGCGCCTGCGCCCCACCCTGCGTCAACCCGCACACCGGCAATAATGTCACGCCGTACCAAAGCCACCCAACCAGCAGATACGGCCGCCTCCGCCACTGCCAGACGCAAAGCCCGGTGATCGCCAGCAGCACCGCCAGCTTCCCCGCCACCACCCCCGTATCAAACGACTTGGGAATCGGATACAGCCCGCACAACCCTGCCGGCCACACCAGCGCCGCCAAATAATCGAAATACCCATTGATCGCCAGGCTCGCCCGCGCACCCCACCCAAGCACACTGACGTCAAACATCAGCGTGGCACTTTTCGTAACCAGAAACATCGCTATTCCAACCCCAAGAAACGGCAACTTCTCCGCCCCCAGCTTCCACCACGGCATGCGCGTCTCACCCCCCGGCAAAGCAGGCAGCACAACCCCCTCAGCCTGCACCCGTCCCAACGGCCACAAATCCAAAAGCAGCAACACCACCGGCATCGTCATCAACATCGCTTTGGAAAGCATGCTCAAGACGTAAAACCCCAGCGCCAGCGCAAACTTCACCGCTCCCGGCTTCTTCGCATAATCGGCATAAAACCCAAGCGACAACAACCCGAAAAACATGAACAGCACATCCTTGCGCTCCGTCGCCCAAGCCACCGATTCCACGTGCAGCGGATGCAATGCCAGCAGCACCGCCACCGCCGCCGGACGCCAGAAGCTCCCTGTGTATTTCTGCAGCACCCACACCACCAGCAGGCAATTAGCAATGTGTAATGCCACATTCACCCAGATCTGCGCCGGCGCCGACATCCCAAACAGCGACACCCACGGCAAGAAACTGATCATCGTCACCGGCGCATACTGCCCCCCCGTCGTCGTCGTCAAAAAATGCCGCACCGCCTCCCAAGTCAATCCCTGCGACGTCCAGTAATTCTGAAACAGGTACTCCCCATCGTCATACTGCACAAATTCATGATGGCTCACCCCGCTATAGGTGATCAGCACCACGCAAGCCAGCCCAAATAAAAACCACACACGCTTCGCATTCATCGTGCAAAGTTTAGCAGGGCGCACAAACACCATCTTCACTGTCTCATTGAGTCCGTTTACGCGCCTCCAGCGCCTGCATCTCTACATTCATCAAACCCGCAAGCGATTCATACATCGCTTTGAGGCTCGCCATGTTCGTTTCTGAACCCTTCGCCTTCGCCTGTGCTGCTATCCGCGCCATCTCAGCCTGATCGCCCTTTACGCTCGCCGCCGCGCCGCCGGCGGCAAGAGCCTCAAGCATCCCCACGTTCTTGAATATCTCCTCAAAATATTCCTTCGGGTACGGCTTTAAAACAAAATTCCCACAGTTCACCTCGGGAAATTGGTGATTCTTCCCGTTCACCGACACTGCCTGCAGCATGTTGCTCAGATTTGGCGACCATCCCGCCACCATCGGCTTAAAGGTCGGCGGATAGGCCTCCGCCGCGCATTCATACGCATAGCCCTTCCAAAACATCTCATATCCCTTTTGTTCCTGGGCGTTGGCGGGTTCACGTGCCACTTTCTTGGACCACCCATAGACTTCGTAGGACGCTGTGCCGGTCTTGATTAAAACCCCGGCCTTACCCGCTACATCCTTGTCCGTCGGCACATTCGCACCTTTGATTTCCACCGGAAGCTTTAGCTTTTTGAACCACGTATGCAGCTTATTAACGCCCTCCAGCGAAATCTTTCCTTCTGCATCGACAACACTTGAAACAAAAGCTGCCAAGCCTTCATACGACCCCTCATACCCCGATATCGTCACTTTCATCATCGGCGAATTGCGCGCCTGAAACCGATCCTTGGCCAGGGTCCGAAACACCCCCTCCTCGCAAGCCGGTTTAAACAAGTAATGCGCCGCGCAAGCCTCCATGCGATAGTCGTGCACTTTGGGCGACTGCGCCTCCGCACGGGCCAGCCAACGCTCATAAAACGGGCGCCGCCCAACCATTTCCAGCAAAACGCTGAAATCTTCCTTGCTGAGCGAAATGGAATACTTCTGACGCGCGGCTTCATATAGAGCGTCCCGCTCTGCCGCCGGCTTCTTCCCGTTTTCATACATGAACTCGACAAAATCCAAGTTCCGCGCAATCGCCTCATTCATCATCTTGATGTCGAAATAATCTTCGATCTTCGTACCATGCAGCAACACCACCTTGCGGGCCATATGCGAAAGCAAAAGCCCCCTTGTCATCTGATTCAGCAACTGCTTGTAGGCCATGTCAAACAGCTTGGCCTCAATGGCTTCCCGCCCCCTGAGCTCCTGCCCTTGCTGTGCGACATCCAACAGTGCTTCTTGCAGAAGGGCTTTCAACTGGTCATCAGAATAGCCCTTGATGCCCGCGTTGAACTCCTCTTTCAGTTCGTCATAAGTCGCCCCCAGAACAGCCTTGTGGTTATAGACCTGCCCATCGATCAGGCAAATCGGCGAATCCGCACCCCTTACAAACGTAGGACACAGCAACGCGACCACAACACACACCCAGAAAATCAGAATCAATTGGCGCAAAGTATCACCTCTAATTTCATGTAAAGTTTTTCCATCCTATCAAATCAATGTTGCCAAGCCCATCATTCGCATAAAAAGAGGCACCTGCCAAAGCAGGTGCCTCTTTCATTCGATTCAATTTCAATCTCAACCCAGAATCCCAAGTTCCGACATGTGCTTCTTCAAGAACTCCAAGCCGGTCTTGATCGCAAATGTCGGCTCTTCGATGCCTTCAAATTCAAGGGAGAGGAAGTGGTTGTAGCCCACCTCTTTCAGGATCTCCAACTGCTTGCGGATGTTGATCGTCCCATGTCCCACGATCGCGCCGCGCAGCCCGATCTCCGTCGGCGTCGCAAACCAACCGCTGGGCGGAAGCTGGCACTTGGGCTTCACGTGAAAATCCTTCGTATGCACCATCACGGCATACTTCGCCACCCGCTGCACAGCCTTCACCGGGTCTTCATTCACGCACAAAAAGTTCCCCATATCCATCGTCAAACCATAGTTGGGATGCCCCACAGTTTTGATCAGGTCCTCCACGCGCTCCGACGCCTGCATGAAAAACCCATGGTTCTCCAGCGTGGTCTTCACGCCCTTGGTCGCGCCATACTCGGCAATCTCACGCACCGCAGGCGCGATCACGCCCAACGCACCGCTGAACGTGTCCAGACACTTCACATCCTTGTTGTGATCGCCAAACCCGCGCGTCACGTCGTGCCGCATGGTCTTCACACCCAGCGCCGCCGCGACGTCCACTTCCTTCTTGGTCGCTTCGATCGCCTCGCGTTGCTTGGTCGGATTCAGCAGAAACTCCCCCCCCACGCTGTAACCGGCAATCTCCAATCCCTTCTTGGCGCAATACGCCTTCAGGTTCTTCGCCCGGGAAACCTTGTCTTCTCCCTGCGCTTCACCCACACCTGAAAACTCCACGGCATACCCGCCGTTCTCCGCAATCCAATCAATCGAATCCTCCACCGTCTTCTTGTTCTCGCTGCGCCAACGCGACAGGCTGTAAGTGCTGATTGCCAGTTTCATCGCTCATTACTCCATGGTTTGAATTATTCAGAGCCTGAAAAGCCTACGAATAACCAACCCATTACGCAAATCCCCGCTCTGCATCCCCAAAATATCACTGCGCTCTATGCCACAATCTCCAGGTGATACCCCCCACTCCCCCCTGCACTCTCCAGCACGCCAACCGCCGTCTTGTTGCTCACACGGATCACATCCGCCGGCTTCGGCCCCGTCTGCCGCGTATACGTCCCCACGCGCGCTGCCGCTGCAAACCCATTGACTCCCTCCTCTTCCATATCCACCAGCTTCAGCGACACATTCACCAGCACCCCCGCCGCCACACGCGTATTGCTGAAGCTCGGCATGGTCTTCGCATCCGCCACTCCCTTGCCCGTCACCGTGAAGCCCTGCAACTTCGCCCCTGGCTTGCTGAATTCTTCCACCGTGCTCGGCAAATCCTGCGGATGCACCATCCCCACCAGGAACCGTGAATCCCTCACCGCCCCCACGCTCACCGCTCCCGCATTCCCCTTCACCCACACATGCGTATCCGACATCGTCCCCGCCACCGTTACGTTCCCCAGAGCCAGCGCCGTCGCCGCCACTCCTGTCCCACGCACATACACTTCACTCCTCGTAAAGTCGCCCGCTACCGCCTTCGCTGTCTGGGTCGCTGCCTTCCCCTTGAGCGTGATTGATGTGATCTTGTCCCCCGCCATCGACCCGTCGAACCAATTCACTGCCGCCACGGCCCCAATTGTTCCCTCAGCGCTCACGTTCATACCGTAGGCTTGCCCCTTAATTGTCACGCTAGCGATATCTGTCATCGCTTGCACAATCGCCGACTTGGCCGATCCCAGAGTCAACGCCCCCAGTTTTCCCATTGCATACAGATCCGATGAGGCCAGTTCCCCGCCGATGTTCACCAATCCCACATTCCCCGCAGCTTCTTTGGTAAACGTCTCGATTCTCAGCAATATCGCATTCCCGGAAATCGTGATCGATCCCACGCCTCCCGTCACATTCCACGACACCGCCTGCACCGCAGTCCCGACAACTGATCCCTTGATGTTGACCGTTCCCAGACTCTTGGCCGTGGCCGCCGCGGCCCCGCCCCCGACCGTGATATCGGCCGAAAAATCCCCAGCCAATGCGGTCACCGTCTTTGTCCCTGCCCGCCCAAGGGTCGAAATCGCTCCCACCTTGCCCGCGGAGATCTCGCCGCCGAGATACTCCAGCACGCTCAGCGTTCCCAGCAACCCCACCGCTTTGATCTGTGCATCCGTCACCTGCCCGCCTCGAAACACGGCTATGTCTCTCGCCGACTCGACGGAAAGTCCGTTTACCCGGCCGTTGATCGTCACCGTGCCAAACCCGCCCTCGCTCGTCCACGCATCAGCCCCGGCATTTCCTTTGATCGTGATCGCGTTCACCTTATGCGCATGAAAATCCCAGTCTCCCGCTGCATCCCCGGCCAGCGTAATCGCTGACACGACCGGGGCCGCTTTCCCTGCCGCCGACGCATAAGTGAGCGAAATATCCGCTTCCAGGTCTCCGTTTAGTCGCGATATCTTCGTCGACTTGTTTTCAGCCCGCCCGGATATCGTCAGCGTCCCAAGCGTCGCTGCCTCCAGCCCGTCCCGCATTCCATCGGTGTCCTGCCAATCCAGCGCCTTCAGCGAGGAAATCCCCGCCGTCGAATGGATTGAGATATCTTCCATCCGCCCAAACGACAGCGTGATTCTGTCCGTCGCCGCGCCACCGATGCTCACCCTTCCCTCCACATCATGGAGCGTCACCGACCGCACTACACCCTGCGCATCCAGTGAGTTTGTCAGGTTCACTTTCGACGCGCTGATGGACGCCAGCGCCCCCGTCACTTCGATGCTCCCCACTGTGGTTTGATCCGTTGTCGATCCCTTCCCCCTGGTCACGCTCATCGCCACCGACGACTTCACCGTCGAACCTTCCACCCACAGCTTTGCGGCATCTACGTTCCCCATACCCTGGAAATACGCCTTCACCGTTCCGCCTCCGATAATCGCCGCCTTCACCGTGTTGCCCCCCGCATCCGTATACTGCACAAAGTTGTTCTTCCCCGTCTGCTCCGTCACTCTGTAAAGCTCAAAGAGATCCGATATCGCCGCGCTCACTCCGTCGCGGCTGTCGGTTGCCACCGCCAGAATCTCCACGCGCCCCAGCGCAATCCCCGCTGTCGGCACATCCAGAATCCATTGCCCCCCCACCTGCGTGCCCATTCCGATTAGTTCGCCTCCCTCGGCCATCCCATTGCCGTTGTCGTCCCGGTAAAACGCCACTTGGCTCACCTTCGAATCGACATCCGCCACCTCAGATGCTGTCACCCGCACCACGTCTCCTTGAACATGCCAATCCCCCGCATCCACCTTCCCGATCACCGGCAAATCATTCACAGACTCCATCGTGATCGCAAACATTTGCCAGCTTGCGTTCACCCCGCCGTTGGCCGTTCCACCGGAATCCTTCAGCGTCACCTTGAACGTCGCCGTCCCCGCCGCCGTAAACCGGGGCGTAAATGTCAGGTCCCCATTGGCACTCACGCGCGGCAAAACATCAAACAACTCCGACTCCGACACTTCCGACACCGTAAACCCAATCGTCTCCACCGCCTCATTGGCCGGTCTCGCATTCACCTTCGCCCACCCCTTGATCTGCTGCGCCCCTGTATCGCTGTCGATCACTCCGGGATTCACCGCCGTAAAGGTCGGCACATCGTTCACTGACAACACCGTGATCGTGTACGTCTGCTCCTTGCTGACGTACTGGCCCGAATTCAGCCCAGAATCTTTCACGATCACCTTGATCACAGCCGTGCCATAGGCATCCGGCGCCGGTGTGTATGTCAGCGTGCCGTCGTAGTAGCCGATCTTCGGACCCTCGGAAAACAAGCCCGGGTTGGAGTTTTCCACCACGGTATACCCGCGGCTCTCCTGGCTGGTTTCGTTGTACGCGCCCGGGTTGAACGTCGCCCATCCCGGCACGGTCTGCGCGCCCGCATCCTCAAGCACCGCCGGAGGATCCACCGCCTCAAACCACGGAGCATCATTGATGCTTCGGATAAACAGGTAATCGCTCCAACTGTACGTATCCACGCCACCGCGCTCAGTCCCGCCCGAATCCTTCGCCACATACGTGAAACGAACCGTTCCAACCGCATCCTTCGCCGTCGTATAAGTCAGCTTTCCATCCGCCCTCACCGTGGGAAGCACGCTGAACAGTTCCGGCTTGTCCACCGTCACGGTATATCCCAGGTTCAATTGGTCGGATTCGTTCGACGGCCCAGCCGAAAACCCGCCCGGCAAGCTGGTCACCACCGGCCCGGAATCCTCATCGATCGTACCTGGATACACCATGTTAAAACGCGGCGCGTCATTCACCGGATTCACGGTGATCGTGAATGTCTGGATCGGCGAGTCGGAAATCCCGCCATTGCTGGTGCCTCCTCCATCATCCACGTACACCTGCACAGTGCTCACGCCAAATGCATTTTCAGCCGTGCTGAAAGTCAGCGAAGCATCGCTTCCACTCCGGTTCACCTGCGGCTGAGAAGAAAACAACGACGGATTGGAAACACTCACGATTCTGTAGATCGGCGTCTGCGAGCTTTCGTGCGCCGCCCCGGCATAAAATTTCCCCCACGTCGCAAATGTCACCCGCCCCACGTCCTCGTTCACCTCCACATCCGTCACCGTTAATGTCGGCGCATCATTCACTTGCGCGATCGTCAGCGTAAATGTCTGATATCTCCCCGTATCCACGCCTCCCTGCACCATCCCACCAGAATCCTTCACCCGCACCCTGAACTTCGATGTGCCGTAGCTCTCCGGTGTCGGCACATACGACAACGTCCCATCGCTGCCCACCGATGGGGCGACTGAGAAAAGGTCAGGATTTGAAATCTGGTCCACTTCATACGTCGCCGTCTGGTATTCCTCCCCCTCTCCGCCGGGGCTGAAGACCGCCCAGCCCGGCACCGTCTGCAATCCCCCGTCTTCCACCCCGGCTGGAGGGTTGGAAGCGACAAACGACGGGCCCGTGTTGACCGGCCGGAATGCCACACTGAAGGTCTGCGCCAGGCTCGTATCCATTCCGCCGTGCGCAGTGCCGCCGTTGTCTTTCACCACCACCGTGAACGTGCTGGTTCCATACCCGCGCCATGCGGGCGTGTACGTCAGCGTCCCTGCCGCATCGATCTCCGGCAAGACTTCAAACAAATCAGGATTGGAAACATTCGTCACCACATATGTCGGCGTCTGCCTCCTTTCATCAGCCGCGCCCGGGTTGAACGTGGCCCATTCCAGCAATTTCTGGGGCCAGCTGTTGCCCACCAGCGTGGGCAAGTCACTCGCCGTAAAGTCGGGCCGGTCGTTGGAATCGGTCAGGAAAAAGCGCCCCTGATACACCCTTTGCGACTCTTTCCCTGCCTGCTCCCCGCTCCACACCACCGCCAGTCCCCCCGCTTCATGTGCCGCGGCATCCAAATGAAGCACATCCACCCCCGCAGCGCCCACCATGAACGCGCTTCCCACCGCCCTGTCCTGCGCGTCGTACCGAAGTCCCAGGGCGATCTGGCTCCCAGAAAAATCATCCGTCCAGAAAAGTACATATCCCCCGTCCGAAAGCGCACATACCGCTTGCGGAACCTGCCCCCTCAACGAGTTGGTCCCCACCAGAAATTCCGGCCCTGCCGCTTGCCCATCAACGCCGAAACGGCGCGCATACGCATCGGCATTCACGCCCGTCGACTCCTGCCACATCGCCACAAACCCCCCGTCGGCCACGGTTTCGATCCGCACCTTTGACTGCCACCCGTGGGTTTCATCGCTCTCCACGTCGATCACATCGCCGATAGCCTGCCCGCTCGCGTCATAACGGCGGGCTTTGACACCCCCGTCCACCCAAGCAATCACAAATCCGTCCCCGGACGGCGCAATCGCGCTTTCCAGGCCGAGTCCTTCGCTTCGCACAACTTCAAACGAGGCCCCCACCCACTGGCCCCGCTCATCGAATATCCGCGCGCGATGTGTCCCGTTCTCGTACCACGCCGCCACCAGGCCCCCGCCCGCCAAGGCCGCCACTTTCGGATGAAACGCAGACGCACGAAACACCTCATTGATTGAAAATGCATACCCCGTTTTCTGTCCGCTTGAATCAAAACGCTGCGCAAATGCTCCAGTAGGGTTGTACTCGCCCGCCTCTGTCACATTCCATAGCACCACAAATCCCCCGTCGCTCAGCGCCGTGATCTCAGGCGCATCGCCGTGACGCTCAATCGCATACGTGTTGACCTGGACCGCTCCCCCCATCTTCTGCCCGTGTACGTCATACATCTGTACGTACACGAACCCCAACACCCACGCTTCCTGGCCATACCACGCCGCCACCGTATTCCCGTTGGATAAAACGGTCGTCACCGGCGCAACAAAAAGATCCGCCGGCGGATGCGTCGCATCCACCACAAACACATCCCCAAGGGGCTGCGGCGTCTCTAGCGCTGAAAACATCCGCCTGGATTCAAGTGCTTCAAACATCCCCATGGCGCGTCCGACTGTAAGCGCCCCGCGTAAATTCTTGAGAGTCTGCATCAAGACAGGTTCCGGAAAATTCAAGCACCGCGCATCCGGCCCCGACGGCCTGAGCAAAGCGCCCCACATCATTCCGGCATCATAACCAAAACACCTAGGCGATATATCATTCTCCCCTGTTTATCATCTCTTCAATCTCCCCAAAGGCCCAACCGGCGGCATCACCCCCGCATGCAGCCCCTTTCTCACCTCCGAAGGCGGCAATCCATACGCCGCCGAAAACGCCCTCGAAAAATGATACGAGCTTGAAAATCCCGATAGATCCGAAATCCGCTTCAGGCTCAGTCCCGTGTCCTGCATACGCATCAATGCAAATTCCAGCCTCAGCAAACGGTAATACTCCATCGGGCTCAAACCCATATGCCCCTGGAACAGCCGGCATAAATGCTTCGCCGTCACCCCCGCCGCCTTTGCCAGTTCATCCAGGCTGATCCGCCTCGCCACTTCCACCCGCAGCATCCCCCGCAGAAAATCCACCGCCGCCACCACCGGCTCCGGCAAACCCTGCTCATGTACAACCGACATCGGGTCCCACAGATACATGTCCACCGCCGTTTGAAAAATCGCCTCCAGCCGTGGATCAGGCCCTTCCTTGCGAAACCCCGCCGCCCGCCAGCGCTCCAGCAAATGCTCCAGCACACCAAAGATCGGATGCCCCGGCCCCAGCGTCCGACGATCCGGCCACGTCTCCGCATCCCCCCATCCCCCCGGATGCATCCCCACCCCAAAATGAAAAAAGCCATGACGCGACGTCTCACCCGCCGCCCATTCATAACGCTCCACAAATCCCGGCCGCGCCAAAAGCACATCCCCAGGCACAAGCTCATACGTCACCTGGTCATGCGTATACCGCGCCCCCCCCGCAATGATCCATACCAGTTCAAAATCCTTCAGCGTCCGCGTCCCAAACCGCTCACCGGGAAAATACGTCGCGATCCCTCCAAACAAATGCGTCAGTTTCAGCCGCTCCCCCCCCTCCATCGCCCCCTGCACCTGCGACGTATAGCGCGAATGCGGACCACCCACCCCATCACCACCCCCAAGCGCCTGTTTCTTTTTCATATCAACCATCTCTCCAAAGAATTCGCTGCCGCCGCCATCTTCCTCTTCTACCCACTACCCACTACCCACCACCCACCACCCACCACCCACATGCGAATTCTATATATCTTTTTGCGAATATCACCCATCGCCCTCCGCACCCCACGCAGTTACCCTTCTAAACACCTCAAAAGGAACAACCATGACCACCGCCCAGCGCCCCAAGCCTATCACCAATCTCGACTCCCTCTCCAGTCCCTGGATCGACCTCCCCAAGCCTGCCACCAAGGAACAAGTCGACTTCTTCGTAGAAAATGGCTACCTCGCCATGCCCAACCTCATCAAGCCCGAAGAACTCGAGGAACTCAAGGCCGACACTTGCAAGCTCGCGCGCGGCGGCTATCCCTGCCCAAGCCTCCAGCCCATGGATGCCAGCCTCACAGATGCCCAGACCCTTGAGCGAATCTTGTGCATTCACCAACCCCACTACATCAGCCCCGTCATGCTTAAGTACGTCAAACACCCCCTCCTCTGCGGGGTCCTCTCCCAAATCACCGGCGCCCACCTCCCCTTCTGGGACGGCAGCGTCAAATGCATGCAGTCCATGCTCTTCGTCAAGCCCCCCGGCTTTCAGGGCCAGGCCTGGCACCAGGATGAAATCTACATCCCCACCCGCGACCGCTCCCTTATCGGCGCATGGATCGCCATCGACGACGCCACAATCGAAAACGGCTGCCTCTATGTCATCCCCGGCTCACATAAACGCGGCTATCTCTACCCCCAACGCCCCCACAACTGGGAAGAAGAATGGGACTTCGCCCCAGAAAGCTACGGCTATGACGAATCCGCCAAAATCCCCGTCGAAGTCAAAGCCGGCACCGTCGTCTACTTCAACGGCTACCTCCTCCACTGCTCCTACAAAAACAGGTCTAAAAACGTCTACCGCCGCGTCCTCGTCAACCATTACATGAACGCCTGGTCTCACCTCCCCTGGTCCCTAAATGAAGGCGAATCCGTCGCCCGCGGCGATCGCCGCAACATCATCCCCATCGCCGGCACCGACCCCTACGCATGGAAAGGCTACGAACCCTTCGGCGACAATGCCTTCCTCCGCCAATGCAAAGCCGTAAGGGACTTGACTCCAGAGCAAAAACCCGAGAATGTCGCCCCGCTGGATCCCAAAGCAACCGCCCAGGCCGGCAAGCCCTCGGCTTAACCCTGAATCCACCCTAAGACTTTTCCCGGAGTTTTTGTTAACTTCTCCACAACCCGCTTGCCCATCGGATTCTCCCATCGTTATGATGGGCGCCAACGTCAGAGGCATCACTAACAAAGTCTCGCAGGAGTCACCCATGAGCGTTCTTCTTCGTCGTGTTTGCACCGTCGCTTTGATCGCAAGCGTCGCCGGTATGGGCCTGATGGCCTCTGGTTGCCACAAAGGCGCCGACACCAGCAGCGAAGACACGGTCGTGGACGCTACCCCCGTGATCGTCGGGCTCTCCGTCGTTCGCGTTGGTGGCAACACCACCCTCGGCTACATCGCCACCCCCGAAGGTGACGCCATCGAAATCTCCGAAGTGGAAGTCACCTCCACCGAGAAGGATTTCACCATCACCGACAGCGGCACCGTCACCAAGACCGTACTCGAAGACGTCAAGGTGAACCCCGTCGGCTACGTCCTCGTGGTCGACGAAGCCAAGAAGATCAACGTCGTTGCCAAGGCCAAGTAATCCTTCAGGCGTCACCGCCTGAGCTTACCGCCTTCAATCAATGCACAATGGCCCCGGGGCTTTCGCCCCGGGGTTGTCATTTGAAAATCTTCAGCCCCCATGCCCAACCGCCTTACTAAATCCTTCTTCGACCACCCGGCCCCCACCCTGGCTCGCCAGCTTCTAAGCGCCACCTTCGTCCACATTGTCAATAATCAGCGTCGCTCCGGCATCATCGTTGAAACCGAAGCCTACCTCGGCCCCGAAGACCGCGCCGCGCACACCTTCGGCGGCCGCAAAACACCCCGCGTCGCTTCCATGTGGAAGTCCCCCGGCACGCTCTATGTCTACTTCACCTACGGCATGCACCACTGCATGAACGTCGTCGCTGGCCCCGCCCATGGCGGCCAGGCCGTGCTCATTCGCGCCCTCCTCCCCGTCCACGGAATCGATCAGATGCGCCTCGCTCGCCCGCTCATCCGCCATGACCGGGACCTCGCCTCCGGCCCTGCCAAAGCCTGTCAGGCCCTCGCCATAAGCCGCACTCAGGACGGCATTGATCTCACCCAAAGCCAAGCCGCCTGGCTCGAAAAAACCCCTGCCAAACTCGCTTCCGCCCTCTCCGAATTCCCCATCCACACCGGCCCACGCATCGGTATTCACTACGCCCAGGAATGGGTCGATAAACCCCTCCGCTTCGCCTACGCCGGCCACCCTTGTCTCAGCAAACCCCTCCCATCCAAGCCAATCAAGTAAAATCCCTGCATGACCGCCAACTCCCCCTCCTGGCCCGCCAAACCCTGGTCCCCCATCGACATTCAAACCGGCCCCGCCGCTTGGGACGCCAGCTTCTTTCTCACGCCTCTGGCCCCGCACATCGCCGATCAACCCAGCCTCATCTGCATCCGCTTCTCCCCCGACCTCGCGTATTACACCGCCCTCGCCCAGGTTCTCCCTCCAACGTGGCCCATCGCCCTCTTCATCGCCGAACCGGAATTCACCCGCACCTTCACCCCCCTGGTAATCGACCGACTCACCGCCTTAAAACGCACTTCCGCCGATCTCCTCATCCTCAACGTCATCGACCCCGCCGATTTCAAAGCCGGTGGCATCGCGCGTCAGATGCAGCTTCTCCGTGAACAAAAGAAAATCGCCTATATCGGCCTCCACCACAACGACATCAACCAGATTGAATGGCTCGCCAGCCACACCAATGCCCGCGTCCTGGCCTTCCCCTACCGCCTCACCCACCAGCTCGCCCGCTACCGCGCCACCGACAAAGCCGCCGAGTACGGCATGTGCTGCCTCGGCATCGACTCCGCCCTCGCCGAATCCCCCGACATCCCCGCCTCCACCCTCGATCTCTCCTTCCGCCTCGCCGATTCCCCCCGCGTCCTCCCCGTCATCGCCCAACCCATCGACGACATCACCCCCATGGACCCCGCCCAATCCGCCGCCGTCTGGGAAGCCTACAAACAATCCACCCCCGAGCCCGCCAAACTCCCCCGCTCCCTCCCGCCCGATTAACCACATCCAACCACGTCTGCACGTTAAAACCGCCTCCCTCCATCCCTTATCTTGTACCCTCCAAAAACCTACTTATTGTATAACTACTCCCTGGCCTTCCCTCTGCCCAGAACCCAATACCCACTACCCAGAACCCATCTTCATGCTCATCTACGCGGGAATCGACGAAGCAGGCTACGGACCGTTTTTCGGCCCGCTCACCATCGCCCGTTTTGTCTTAAAGATCGATACCCACACCCCAGACCAGCCCACCCCCGATGTCTGGAAACTTCTCTCCCGAGCCATCTGCCGCGAACTTAACGATAAAAAACGCCGCCTCGCCGTCAACGACTCCAAAAAACTCCACACCCCCAGCGCCGGCATCAGCAACATCGAACGCGCTGCCCTCGCTTTCGCCGCCGACCATGCCGCGCCCCTGCCGGACCTGGGCCAGTGGCTCACCCACATCGGCAACGTTCCCATCGACGATTTCCAGTCCCTTCCCTGGTACGCCCATTCCCCCGCTACACCTTGGCAGCCACTCCCCGCCGCCGCCGACCCCGGCAAGCTCGCCATCGACCGCGCCACCCTTCGCGACGCCATGACCAAAGCCAGCGTCGAACTGGCCGATCTCGCCGTCGCACCCGTTTTGGAAAACCGCTTTAACCAGATGGCCCAGGCCACCCGCTCCAAGGCCTCCGTCAGTTTCACCTTCGTCGCCCAGCACCTCACCGCCATCTGGGACAAATTCGGCCAGCACGACCCCATCGTCGTCGTCGACCGCCAGGGCGGCCGCGCCTTCTACCGCGAACTCCTCCAATTCGCCTTCCCCCAGGCCCGCCTCACCATCCTCGACGAAAACGAAAACATCTCCGGCTACCGCCTCATCGACACCGTCAGCGACCGCAAAATGACCATCACCTTCGAAGTCGAATCCGAGGAACGCCACCTCCCCGCCGCCATGGCCAGCGTCCTCGCCAAATACACCCGCGAGCTCCTCATGGCTCGCTTCCAGGCCTACTTCACCGCCCGCCTCCCCGAAGTAAAACCCACCGCCGGCTACGGCTCAGACGCCAAACGCTTCTGGCTCCAGCTCCAACCCAAGCTCACCGAACTCAACATCCAACAACACCACATCAAGCGCATTCTTTGATCGTTTTTGGCCTAAAAAAAAAACGATAACACGTGGCTGATGGCTCAGAAAATCAAAAAAAGGCCGCAAGGCTGGCACCCGCGATCTGCCTTCATCCTTCATCTCTTACTTGATCGCGCGAATCGGAATCTTCGTATCCAGTGCCCCTGACATCCCTTCCGGCAGATAGACATTTCGCTTAGACTCACGCCCATCAACTTCCACCACCACTTGGGCTTCTCCGGGCGGCAACACCACCGACTTTCTAGGGATAATCCAAATTTCAGCAACCTGTTCAAGCGGCACCACACCACCGCTGAAAACCAGATTCAACCGCACAGTTGCTGAATATCCCGGGTTTTCATGGATTCTATTCATGGCGCATCCTCAACTAGATCTACCAACGCGAAAAAGATTATACGCCCAGCATGCCAACAACACATTGGGAAATCGTCTTGGCTACGGGTTTGATGGCGAAGTATGGCAAACCCACAGAGGCTTTGCGGTTAAGTTTTTTGACCGCTATCCCAGCTACTGCATGGAACGCGACGTCTACGAACGCCTCACGGAACATAATGTTTTGAAGGTCGCCGGCCACACAGTGCCCCAATTCCTTGGCTTCAATAACGACCTCTGGATTATCGAAATCTCCATCGTTGAACCCCCCTTCCTTCTCGATTTCGCCAAATGCACCATCGACTTCGAACCCGATTTCCCCGAAGGAGTCATGGAGGAAGCCCGCGAAAAATGGCGTGAAATCTTCGGCAAAAAATGGCCCGATGTTCAGAACATCATCAACATCCTCGAACACAAATACGGCATCTACATGCTCGACCCCAACCCCCGAAACATCATGTTCACCGACCCTCTCGAATGAAAAAATCCAACGAAAAACCGGCGCTTTCACGCCGGTTTCTCGTTTAAGAATCTCTCAATTCCCAAATCTTACTTACTTGCCCTTGGGCTTCTTGCTGCGGAAATTAAAACTCTTCTTGGGGCCGCCGCCGGGGCCGTTGCCCCCGCCTTGCTGACGCGGGCCAAAGCCCCCGCCACCTTGGCCGCGGCCGGCTTGTGGGCCGCCCTGCGAGCCGCCACCTTGAGGCCGACCGCCGCCATGCGGCGCGCCCGAATTCGGGTTGGAGTGGTTGGAAATCGGATTGGTCCGATGAGGCTGCGCAGGAGCATTGTCCAGCCGGGGCTGGTGCTGGTGATGCCCGCTGATGGGCGCAAGCGCCGCAGGAGCATGAATCGGCGCTGGGCCA
>CAZGOM010000064.1:0-27670 GCA_964527265.1 uncultured Phycisphaeraceae bacterium
CCGCATCCCGCAGCGCCGCGATCCCCGCCATCGCCCATTCGTCATCCGGAAACGCCAGCAATCCCGGCAGCGTCCCCTGCCGCGCGGCTTGCCTCACCAGCGAATACACCTGCCCCACGCCATCGGCGGAGATCGTCACCCGCGCCCCCTGCTCCACCTGGAAGCGCTCCGCCACATCCAGCACAATCCCCGCCTTCTCAAAGCTCTTCACAAACGCATCAAAATACAACTTCGCCACCGTCAGCGACGGCTTGATATGCACCAGCGCCCCTTGCTTATGCCCCCATTGCGCCAGTTGCCGCGCCATCGCCCCCACCCCCGGCCCGCGATCCACCACCACCGCCCGCCCCGCTCCTGGCGGTGCCCACCGCACATACACCATCGCCACCCCTGCAGCCTCCACCATCGCCCGCGCTTTTGCCGGCACTGCCAGATAATTATCCACCACCACCCCATCCACACGCCGATCCAAAAGATCCTTCACCGCCCCCGTATCCGCATCCACCGTGCCATGCCCCACCACCACGATGATCGTTCGATATCCCGCCTCTCCCGCCAGCGCCTCAAAAGCCTGCACCATCGTTGCCACCAGCGGGTCCAGCGCGCTCACCACAAACCCCAGCGTCATGCTCTTGGCCCCCGCCAGCGCGCGGCTTATCGGGTTATGCTTAAACCCCAGTTCCCGCGCCGCCTCCAGCACACGCTTCCTCGTCTCCTGGTTGTACCCCGGGCGCCCATTTAATATCCGCGACACCGTCGTCTTCGTCAGCCCCGTCTTCTCCGCAATCGTCGACAACGTCACCGGCATCACAAGACTCCATTTCTTAACTCCCGCTCCGTCACATCACGCAATATAACCGGTTGCATAACTCAATTCAAACCACTAATCTCTACCAAGTCTACATGCCTCTTGTCCTCTTAATCATCCTGAATCTTCTTAATCCCAGTCAAAAATTCCGGCTCTTAAATAAGACATCAAGATGCAACGCCGCCAATTCCTTAAACTCTCTGCCTCCCTCGCCGCGCTCTTCCAGCTTCCCAATCTTTCCGCACAGGACCACACACCCATGCCCGCCACCCCTTCCTACAAATGGTCTCTCATCACCGACAAAGCACCCTTCGCACCACGCGACGGCGCAGGTGCCCTCACCTTCAAAAATCGCATGTGGCTCTTAGGCGGCTGGAACCCTGACGACAAAGTCCACTTCCCCCAAATCTGCAACTCCGAAGTCTGGTCCTCAACCGACGGCAAAGACTGGAAACTTCACGTCAAAAAAGCCCCCTGGGAAGGCCGACACACCGCCGGCTATGCCGTCCACAACGGCCTCATGTACATCGTCGGCGGCGACTGTAACCAGGGCCATTACCAGAACGACGTCTGGTCCAGCCCCGACGGCGAAAACTGGACCTGCGTCAACAACGATGTCGCCTTCAAACAACGCGTCCTGCACTACACCGTTTCCTTCAAAGGCAAGCTCTGGGTCTTCGGCGGCCAGACCCTCCCCAACTTCGCCCCCTGCCCCGAAGGTGAAATCTTCTTCTCCGACGCATGGTCCAGCACCGACGGCAAGCAATGGAAAAAAGAAGCCGATAACCTCCCCTGGGGCCCGCGCGGCATGATCGGCGGATACACCATCCTCCACGACAAAATCTACCTCCTCGGCGGCGGAACCTACGACACCCCCAAAATCCCCACCCGAAAATTCTTCAACGACGTCTGGTCCTCCCCCGACGGCACCAACTGGACCTGTGAACTCAAATCCGCCCCCTGGTACCCCCGCCAATATCACGATGTCGCCACCTTCGACAACCGCCTCTGGGTCATGGAGGGCTACCACATAGATAGCCACAACCGCAAAGACGTATGGCACTCCGCCGACGGCATCAACTGGCACGAAGTCCCCAACACCCCCTGGGCCGTGCGCCACGCCGGCTCCCTCTTTAACTACGACAACGCACTCTGGATGGTCGCCGGCAACAACATGACCTCCGACGTCTGGAAACTCACCAAAGCCTGAATACCGGAAGCACCGCCGGTTCCCGCTTAACTTCCTCCCCGGCATAAGTGAACTGCTTACTCAAACAACGCACTTCGCTCACCATCCCACAAACACACAAACCGCAACGAATCCGTTGCGGTTTCTTTTTTATCTCTGCTTCTCCTCGTTCCTCTCACTTTTTTCCACCCTCACCCACCCCTTCACCTCGCTCTTCACCGGCTTCAGGCAATGTGTCTCGCTGCACGCCTGATACCCCACGACGCACCCGACTTCATACCGCCCGGCCTTCAACGTCTTCCCCGCCCGCACCTTCCGCGTAAACACCACCCGTCCGATATACACCCCAGGCCCCTCCCCCGTCATCGACTCCGACGCCGCAGGCAACACCCACTCTCCCGCCGCCTCAAACCCCGCAGGCAAAACCAGTTCCACTCTCGTCCCATGATAGGGCCGCGCCGCATGCGCCTCATGAATCTCGTGCATTGCCGCCACCTCCAGCGCCACCGACACCTCAAACACTTCCCCTGCCTTCACCACTCCCTTTGGCACGCGCATCTCAATCCCCACCGGGGCTTCCTGCGTCGCGGCCATCACACCGCTCACCTGCGATATCGGCTCGACATCAACCGTCGGCCGGTCGCAGCCTGCAGCAGACACCACCAGCACAGCCACCAGCACACACATCAATCGCTTCACCTTCACACCCCTCTCATTTGCGTACATACACCCATACATGCCCATGTGCCCTGGCCATCTGATAAGCCCGCTCGCCTGATCCCTGCACCTGGGCCACAAAAGGCCGCATCTTCTTGGCGAACTCCTTGTCACACTCCTCCATTTCCTTCGCCTCAGGGCTCTCTCTGAGCGTCTTATATGCTTCAGACCATTCCTTTTCAGCCTTCTCGCTGTACACCTCATCCCCTGGAAAACGCTTCGTGAAATCTGCACGCATCGCATCCATCTTGGCCACATACGCCTTCACCCCCTTGTCCTGATCCGCCATCAGCGCCGTAACTTCATTCTTCTGCTCTTGGCTCAAATCGTCCTTAAAATCGTAGGCCGTGTAAAAATCCCCCACGATTAAATCCAGCTTCCCATCGCCGTTGTAGTCAAACACATCCACTTGCGTCCGGATCCCCGGCGCCGGCTTCTTATCCCATGCCACCACGTTGTATCCATTGCCCTCGTGCTTCTGCACCAGCATCTGCCCCGCGGCAAATACCGGCTTGCTTTTCTCTCCGATATTGCGAAACCACGTCACCGAGCCATCATCGCTCCCGGCAATGATGTCCCACAATCCATCCCTGTCCCAGTCCACCGCCACCGGGCAAAAATGCGCCTTCACTTTCATCGGCTTCCCGTCCGCCAGCACTGCCGCATTCTCCGCCGCAAATTCCGCCTTCTTCGCCGTCCCTTCATTCATGCGCACTTTCAGCTCTCCCCCAAAGCACCCGACGAGCATGTCCAAATCACCATCTCCATCCCAATCCACAGGCGCGAAAAAGCTCCCAAAAGACTGATATCTCTGCTTCTGCTCCGGCATTGACCGCATCGGCACCCCATTCTTGTCCTTTAATTCTTCACGCGCCGCGAACTTGCCCCCCGCCGCCCCGCGAAACACATAGCAATGCCCCGGGTCATATGAATTCGAAATCATGTCCCGGATCCCATCTCCATCCAGATCGCAAAACCGCGCCTGACCCCCGATGCAGCAATAGATCCAAACCCTGGCATCCTCACCCCCGGCTTTAATCCGACCCATGCTTTTAAACTCCGGCATCTTCGCCGTACCCACGTTCTTATACGCCTGAAACATCCCGCTGAAATCACCCACGATCAAATCCGCCATCCCATCCCCATCCAAGTCCTCAAAGCACGGCGCGCTATGCCCCCACTCCTTCCCCGTGTCAATCACTGCCCCATCCGCCTTCAAGCAAAAAGGTGCTTCAAACAAACCTTCCTGACCCTCTCTCCCGGTCCCTCCCAACGCTGCCCCCGCAAGCGCCGCCATCCCGATCACGCACATCAACCCACGCTTCCATGTCTTCATGGTCATCTCCCCGTTGCAAGCTTGTTCTCTATACAGTGAATCGGTCCATAGCCACTCTATGTATCATACACGACGCGCCAAATTTTTAGCATGACAATTTCAAAAATCAAACCAAGCTTAAGAGCCTTCCTCATCTGACCTTTAATGTGTTGATGTCTTAGTGGTAAACGATTAATCCTGACAGGGCAATCGTATGTAAGGGTTCATCACCGCCCACGTGCCCGGGATATCAGGTTATCGGGGGGCTTTGACATAGCACAATCCATTGAAAGTCAATGCCCTTTTGATGCTCAAATAGGAGTGGTTCAACTCCTGGAAACGCGACAACCCGCCCACCCGATCACCCGCGTGCGTGGGCTTGCATTACATGCGATGGCCCTGTTGGCATCCCCCCAAAACTTGACCTCTTCCTCCACCACCTTATAATGTACCCTCCAGTACATATATAAGAAACAAACATGACCTCCAATCTCAACGTCGCCCCCGCGCAGCCGACGCTATCCCCCTCCCCCGACCCCGCCTTACCCACCTCCGACACCAAAGCATGGATCGCTGTTTTCAGCGTTGCCATGGGTGCCTTCATCAACGTCACCGGTGAATTCCTTCCCGTCGGCCTCCTCCCACCCATCGCCCGTGACCTGGGCGTCACCGATGGCACCGCGGGCCTCATGGTCACCATGCCCGGCATTGCCGCCGCCATCGCCGCTCCCATGGTCATGATCTTCTCCGGCAACACCAACCGCCGCACCCTCCTCTGGATGCTCACTGCTCTTCTGGCCGCATCCAATCTCATCGCTGCGCTCGCCCCCACCTTCACCATTCTCCTCGTGGGCCGCGTTCTCCTTGGCATCTCCCTGGGCGGATTCTGGTCCATGGCCGCCAGCCTCGCCTCCCGCCTCGTGCGGCAGCATCATGCCCCCCGCGCGCTGGCCATCATCCTCTCCGGCATCTCCATGGGCACCATCGTCGGCGTCCCCGCCGGTGTCCTCATCGCCGGCTTCCTCGGCTGGCGCGGCACATTCGCCCTCGTCGGCCTCGTCGCCACCGCCGTCGTCATCATGCAGTTGCGCGTCCTTCCCAGCCTCCCCACAGACACCGCCCTCCGTCCCCGCCACTTGTGGGATGTCGTCCAGTCCCGCTCCGCCCGCTGGGGCCTCATCGTCGGCATGCTCATCATCAACGGCCAATTCTGCGCCTACACCTACATCACACCCTTTCTCAAAAACATCTCCCACGTCTCCCAATCCTCCCTCAGCGTCATCCTCCTCGCCTACGGCATAGCCGGCCTCGCCGGCACTTTCATCGCCGGCTTCACCACCACCCAAAACCTCAAAGCCACCGTCGTCGCAACCACCGCCGTCATCGCCGCCGCCGCCCTGGCCTTAGCCCTCTTTGGCATCCAGCCCGGCATCGCCGCCGTCATCATGATCATCTGGGGCCTGGCTTTCGGGGCAATGCCCATGTGCTTCCAGCTCTGGATCGTCCGCAGCGTTCCCCACGCTCCAGAAGCCGCTTCCGCCGTCCTGGTCACCGTCTTCCAGACCTGCATCGCCACCGGCGCCGCCGTCGGCGGCATCGTCGTAGACCACTCCGGCACCCCCGGCGCCATGTACCTCGGCAGTGCGCTGGCCGCCTCAGCCGCCATCGTCATCAGCTTCGCCCGCCAAGCCCCGGCACACAATTCAAACAACTCCTCACCCGCCCTCGCCCACTAAGCTTCACACACCCACGACCCACCCGCAGGCGAGGCAGATAATCGCCGACTTACATCCCCACTTCCTGGAAAGCCGGTATTCCTTCGATCTCTTCCGGCAATGCTTGCACTCAAACCCATACCGCGCAATCCGCCGATGCAACCGCTCACAGGCGTCGTTATGAAAATCCATTTCCTTGCGTGCTTCTTCCTGCTCCTTCGCGTGCTCGACCTTCATCGCCTCGTGTTCTTCCACCACGGCGCGTTTCGCTTCCGGGTCGAGCCGCGCTACAAGCAGCTCTCTCGTAGGCACATTGATCAGCAGCCGCGCTTTCACTTTCGCAACCGCTTCCATCTCCACCTCATGCACTCTTCTAGGTGCTGAACGCACCCACCGGTCCCATTCCTCCAGCTTCACCGAAATGCGGCTTCCCGTTTCCTTTAAATACACCCATGCCGATTCCACCGGCGCTGACGGGTTGACCGTCACCAGCACACCTTCATCCAGATACGCCTTGTTCCAAAACAGGCTGTGGCGTTCATTCTCCACCCAGAACTCAAAATAGCCGGCTGCAAAAGCAGCCCGCTCCGGCCATGCGCCATAGCACTCCCAATGCATCGAGCCGTCACAAAAGCTCGCCAGCGGATCCCGTTCCTCCAACCAAACGCCCCACGTTGAAAACAGCGCATCGCCTTGCTCCATAGGCTTATCGCACAACGGGCATTTCATGCCATAGTAAACACCAAGCTGGCCCCCTTCCCTTACTCCACATCCGTCCTAAACGGGCTCGCCGGTAATCCCGCTCCGTTATACAGGTTGCACACCGGGTTGTTCGCCCATCCATACCGCACCGTCCTGGGTTCCTTCACCTTCTCGCTCGTCAGCACCACGGCATCCCCTTCGATCTTTCCGGTCGCCCAGTAAAACCGCCCATCCGGCCCGGCAAGCGCAAACCCCTTCACCGCTCCACCCTGCGCCACCAGCCCGCCGTGCGTGTGGCCAAAGTGGACCGTCACGCTCTCCCCCTTGGTTTCCATCTTCTTGTACACCGGCCCGCTGGGTGCAATGTCTTTCTTCCCATAAGTCTGGTGCAGCGCACCATGCGCAAGCCGAATCCCCACATCCTTCTTGTTGGTCGGGTGAATGTCGTCCGCCTGCCCGATGTCGATGATCACCGCCATACCCGTGTTCGGCAATTCCAATGCCTGCGCCTGCGCCTCCCGCAGCTTCGCCCAGTCGCTCTCCACCGGCTGGTCGTTCACCGCCATGTAGTTGGCAAGCTGCACAAAGTGGAACGCAAGATTCTCCTGTTGGAACTGCTTGCGCCAATCCTTGATCAGCCCCTTAAACAACGACCGGTACTGGATCGGCCTGCCAGCATTGCTCTCACCCTGGTACCAGATCACCCCGCGCATCGCCAGGGGCGCCACCGGCGCCACCATCCCATTGTGCAGCCGTGCAGGCGCATGGTGGTGGTCAGGCCCCACCGGCTGCGCAGGTGGCACCACTTTGCCGAAATTCGTTTCAATCGCATAAGACCAATCCCCCGCCAGCCCGATCGGCTCCGCGCCCGGCAAACCCGGACAGCTCAGCCGCATCACCTCAGACGGCCCCGTCATCCCACCCGCATATATCCAGCTATGCACGCGGCATGCAATCACATTCCGCCCTGCCTTCACCAGGTGTCCCGCCACCTTGTATTCCCGATGGTAGCTCCACGAATCCATCGGCCGCTCTTTCACAGTCACCGATCCCACCTGCTCACCGTTGAAATACGTCACATCCCCCTTGTCCGTCGCCCCAATCGAAAGCAGCAGTTCTTTCCCCGCCCATTCCTTGGGCACATCCACCACTTTCCTGAACCAGAAAATCCCATGCGTATCCACTCCGTTCGACTGCCACGTGCTGGGAATCCCCATCTCCTTCCACGTCCCGCTCGTCGGATCATTTACCCCCGCCCATCCCTTGGCATACCCCTCGTTCTTCACATCCGCCGTCCGCTTGTCCAGTTCTTCCAGATATTGCTTATGCTCGTCCACGCGCTGCTGCAGCACCGGCAGATCCGATTCAAATTTCTCCACAATCGCACGCCCCTCCGGGGCCGCCTGCAGCCCTTCGATGCTCGTCCACGCCTCCACCAGCGTCCCGCCCCATGAGCTATTGATCAGCCCCACCGGCACACCCGTCTTCTGCATCAGCTCACGCCCGAAAAAATACCCCACCGCCGAAAAACTGTGCGACGTCTCCGGCTTGCAATACTCCCACGAACCCCCGCCCATCACCTTTAGCGCGTTGCTCGAAGGCTGCTTGGGCACCGTAAACAATCGGATAAGCGGATGCGTCGACGCATCAATCTCCTCGCGCGCCTCATTCGCACGTGAAAGTGGCCACTCCATATTCGACTGCCCAGAGCAAAACCACACTTCCCCCACCAGCACATCGCTCAATGTCACGCTCTCCGTCCCCGACGTCACCTTCAATTCCCGCCCCTCGGCAGATGCCCCCAACGGCGCCAGCTTCACCATCCACGCACCCGCCCCATCCGCCTTCCCCACCACCTTCTGCCCCCCAAACGACACCTCCACAGCCGCCCCAGGCGTCGCCGTCCCCCACACCGGCACCGCCGCCGCCTGCTGAAGAACCATTTTGCTGCCAAAAATTGATCCGAGGGTAAGCGCCATCTTCATGCTCCAGCTTTTTGTTCGAAGGGGTGTTGTTCAAAAAAGTCGGAATTACGTTACCACTTCAAGCCCCCCTCCACACGCCCTTGAGCTCATCTCTCCACAATCACACAAAATCCCAAACTCCCATCTCCTGATAAAGCACATATTCCACCCGACTGAATCCATTGCGCCACATCCTCCCCCAGGAGCTCTTCGAGTCCTACAAAACTCGGCGACAAGCTCGACAACGACATCCAGAACCCCATCATTTGGAAAAACGCCTGATCTAAGCCCGCCTTATTCCTTACTCTCCATCTTGCGCTCCCTCGACGCCTGTGTGGTCGCCGCTGCCTCTTCCCCCTCCCATCCGCCTCCCAGCGCCTTGTAAAGCGTCACCAGGTTCCCCGCCACAGCCCGGTCACTCTGCGCCAGCGCGTCCTGCGAACTAAGCAGCGATCTCTGCGCATTGAGCACATTCAAAAAATCCGTCTCGCCATTGGCATACAGAATCGTCGATAAATCCACCGCCTTCTGATTCGCCGTCACGGCTTGCGCCAACGCCGTCCGCCGGTCCTGCTCATTGGCATACGCCACCAGCGAATCACCCACCTCCCGCAAGCTCACCAGAACCGTCTGCCGGTACACCAGATACGCCTGCTCGGCAATCGCTTTGTTCGCCTCGATGTTCGACTGAATCTTCCCGGCGTTGAAAATGTTCCATGTCGCCGCCGGGCCCACCGACCAATAGCTCGACGCCAGGTTCCCCATCTGCGCCAGCCGATTCGCCTCCAGGCCCAAGCTTCCTGTCAATGTGAACTTGGGAAACAAATCCGCCGTCGCCACGCCAATTCTTGCCGTCGCGGCATGAAACTGCGCCTCACTTCGCCTGATATCCGGCCTCCGCTTAAGCAAATCCGATGGCAGCCCAACCGCCACTTCTGCCGGCACACTCGGTATCGGACCCGCCGCAAGCAGCTCCGCCGAAAGCGCCTGTGGATCCTTGCCCAATAACACGCCCAGCGCATGAATCGTTTGCCGCAGCTGGGCCTCAAACGTCGGGATCTGCGCCTTGGTCGACGCCACCAGTGATTGCGCGTTGGCCACATCCAGCGCGCTGATCAACCCCGCCTGCCGCTTGATTTCCGTCAGATTGACGCTCCGCTCCTGCGTCTTCAAGTTTTCCCGCGCGATGTCCAGCTGCCGCTGGTAGGACCGTAACGCGATGTAGTTCAGCGCCACTTCCGCCGTCACCGACACCAGCACATCCCGCGCATCTTCCACCGCCGCGACGATCTCCGCCTCCGACGCCTCGATATTCCGCCTCACCCCACCGAACACGTCGATTTCCCACGCCGCATCAAACCCCGCCTGGTACTGGTCTTGCCCCCCGCTGGGCCCGCCGCTGAACTTCGACCGCGAATACCCTCCATCCGCATTCACGCTCGGCCAGAAATCCGCCGCCACCACGCCCCGCTCCGCACGCGACTGCCGCAGCCGCGATTCCGCCAGCTTCAAATCGATGTTCGCATCAATCGACTGCTGCACCAGTGAACTGAGCACCGGATCATTGAGCCGGTCCCACCACTTGCGCAACTCCGCCGGGTTGGAGTTAGTCTTGCTCGGCTGGCTCGCCGCCGTCGCGTCCTCCGCCTGCGTATGCCGCACGTCCCCAAACTCACCGGGCATCTCCGTCTTGGGGGCCTCATAATCCGGTCCCACCAGGCACCCCGAAAGCCCAAGCATCAGTCCGGTCACTGCCAACATTTTTTGTTTTGCCATCTTCATAATCTGCCTCTGCATTTCTTCTCCAGAACCCAAGACCCAAAACCCATCCCCATCACTCGTATCTGAGCGCCTCAATCGGATCCAGCCGTGACGCCTTCCATGCGGGATAAAACCCAAACACCACACCCACCGTGCCCGACACCAGCACCGCCGCCGCCATCGCGCCATACGACGCCGCCACCGGCCAACCCAGGAACGTGCTCACCAGCAGTGATGAACCCCGCCCCAGTGCAATCCCAATCGCCCCGCCCAGCAGGCAAAGCGTGATCGCTTCCACAAGAAACTGCAGCAGGATGTCCCGCCCCCGCGCACCCACCGCCATGCGCAGGCCGATCTCACGCGTCCGCTCCGTCACCGATACCAGCATGATGTTCATGATCCCCACGCCACCCACCACCAGCGAGATCAGCGCCACGCATAAGAGCAGCGTCGTCATCATCCCGCTTGCTTTAGTCATCGTGCTGATGATGTCTGACATGTCCCGCACGTTGAAGTCATCAGGTTCACCCAGGGCCAATCGATGCCGCTGCCTCAGCAAGCTTCCGATCTGCTTCATCAGCGGCGCCACGGCTTCTTCGCTGTCGGCTGACACCAGAATCTGGTCCACCGTGGTGAACTTCACCGGCAGCGGATTATTGGCTGCCTGGCTTGCCGATCGATCCGGATACAGCTTCACCTGTGTCTGCGGGTAAAGGTTGCTCAGCGTATTCACCGTGTCGGAGGTTGAGCTGGCGGATGTGCTCGCGGCCGCATTGGCCGATCCGCCCGTGCTCCCCGCCACGCGGTATTTCACCGTCGTCCACGGCGCCAGGACGATGTCATCCTGGTCCATCCCCATCATGTTTGCCCCCTTCCTGCCCAGCACCCCCACCACGCGAAACGACACATTCTGAATGCGCACTTCTTTTCCGATAGGCGATTGCCCATCGAACAGTTCGCGCACCAGCGTTTGCCCCAGCACACACACCTTGCTGGCGTTGCGCACGTCCCGGTCAGTGAACATCTCCCCTTCCGACATGTTCTGCCAGTCCCGCACCGTCAAAAAATCCGGCGTCGTCCCCTGCATGGTCATCGGCACCCAGTTATGGCTGCCATACACCACCTGACCCCGCCCGCGCACGATCGGCGCCACCGCCTTCACATTCGCCAGTTCCCGCTCCACCGCCTGAAAGTCATCGGGCGTCAATGTCATTGAGCTTCCCGTACCGAAACTGATTCCCCCCGAAGCCGCCGTCCCCGGCAGGATCATCACCGTATTGGCCCCCATGCTCGCAAACGAATCCTTGATCGCCTTGGCCGACCCCGCCCCGATCTCCACCATCGCAATCACCGCCGCCACGCCGATCACAATGCCCAGCGTCGTCAGCACGGCGCGCGTAATGTTGCGCCTCAGCGCCCGAAAACCCGTCAATATCGTCCTTAGTTCGCGCATCACGCAGCCTCCCCTTCCCCGGTATTTTTCGCCCCTTCATAAATCCCATCCGCGATCAACCCATCCTTGATGCTGATCGTCCGACTCGCATTCCGAGCCACATTCGCATCATGCGTCACCAGCACAATCGTGAGCCCCTGTTCCCGGTTGAGTTCCTTGAACATGTTCAGGATCTCCACGCTCGTCTTGGAATCCAGGTTCCCCGTCGGCTCATCAGCAAACAGCAATGGCGGGTTGTTGATCAGCGCCCGTGCGATCGCCACGCGCTGCTGCTGCCCACCCGAAAGCTGTGCGGGCGTGTGGTCAAACCGGCCCTGCAAACCCACCTTGTCCAAAAGCGCCTTTGCCCGACCCGTCGCTTTGATCCCTGTAAAAAGCCCCGGCGCATACGTCATCGGCATCAGCACATTGTCCAGCGCGCTCGTTCGCGAAAGCAGATTAAAACTCTGGAACACAAACCCGATCTTCTCACTGCGCACCCGCGCCCGCTCGTCTGCGCTCAGGTTCGACACATCCTTTCCGTCAAACCAATATTCTCCACTGGTCGCACGGTCCAGGCACCCCAGGATGTTCATCAGTGTGCTTTTGCCTGAACCCGAAGCACCCATCAACGCCACCATCTCACCCTTTTGGATGGCCAGCGAAACACCCTTGAGCACCGGTACCTCCAGCTCTCCCATCCGATACGTCTTGGTGATGTTCTTCAGCGTAATGAGTTCCATACTTCTTTCTCGTTTCTGGCCTCTTGCGTCTGGATCTTCTTCTTCGACCCCGGACTCGGGACTCGGGACTTCTACCTCCTACCTCCGCCCGCCACCGCCCCCCGTACCCCTACGCCCGCCAAACTGCGGCACAAACGGATTCGTCGCCGAGGCCGACGCCGCCTGCGCGGCATACTCCCCGGTCACCACATGCGTACCCGCCTCAAGCTCTCGCCCGTGCACCTCCGTCATCGCACCATCCGTGATCCCAATGCGCACCGGCACTTCCTTGATCAGCCCTCCCACCATCACCCACACGGCGCCGCGCTTGCTCTCCTCGCCGCCCCGTCCGCCCTTGCCGCGCGAAGGCTTTTCCGCCTGCTGTGTCGCTGGCTGGCTCTCTGCCGCCCCATCGCTGGCTCCATTGATCTTCACCTCGCCCGCCTCCTTGGCCAGAAGCTCCGCCTGTTGCGCCATCACCTCCGCCGAAGGTGCCCACCGCAGCGCCGCATTGGGCACCTGCATCACATCCTTGGATTGCGCCACTTCAAACTGCACATTCGCCGTCAGGTAAGGCAGCAGTTTGCCCGAGCTGTTGTCCGTGTTCACTTCCACGATGTAGGTCACCACGTTCTGCGTCATCTGTGCATTGAGCCGCACTTTCCCAACCTGCCCGATGAACGTCTGCCCCGGGAACGCATCCACCGAGAAAGTCGCCCGCTGACCCGCCTTGATCTGCCCGATATCCGCCTCGTTCACCGCCACCCACACCTGCATCTTGGTGATGTCCTTGGCGATCAGAAACAAGCTCGGCGCATTCAAACTTGCCACCACCGTCTGTCCGATGTTCACACGCCTGTCGATGATCACCCCATTCACCGGCGACACAATCGTGCAGTAAGACAGGTTCTGCGCCGCCTTGGCCAGCACCGCCTTCGACTGCGCCACCTGCGCCTGCGCCTGCGTGATCGCCGCATTCCCCACCGCGATGTTCGCCTTCGCCACCTGATATGCAGCTTCGTAGCTGTCCACCACGCTCTGCGCCAGCGCCTCGCTGTTGCCGATGCTCTGCGCGCGCTTCCAATCCCGTTCGGCCTGCTGCAGCTTCGCCTCCAGCTGCTTCATGTTCGCCTGCGCGCTCACCACCTGCGACTGCGCCACCTCAAGCTGCGCTTTGGCCGAATCCACTTCCGCGCTGTACATGCGATCCTCAATGCGTGCCAGCACAGTCCCCGCATTGATCTTCGATCCGTAGTCGACCGCCTTACCGTCCGCGTCCGTCCCGAACGTCACGATCTGCCCCGCGATCTGCGCTCCCACGTCCACCACCTCGATCGGCTCCAGCGTCCCTGTCGCCCCAATCGTGGCCACCAGATCGCCCTTGACCACCTCGCTTGTGCGCAGCCGCACCGGCGCCGCCTTCGTCCGCGCGCTGTACCACGCCCAGCCGCCCCACCCCAGTCCAACCACCACAGCCAACACCACAATCCATTTGATCACTGTTTTCATGAGTTCATTCCTGCGCGCTTGTTCTTGATTCCCACTCCCTCAGAAAGAGGGCTGAAATGCGGTTGTTTTTCTTTCTTCTTTCCCGTCTTGCGAATCGGGCGTTTCACCTGGCCGTTATCCTGATCGTTTTCTGCATCTACCGTGCCAGGAATGGACTTTTGAATCCCGATCAAATGATTCGACAGTTTCCCCAGCAGCCCCAGCATCGCTTCCTGCTCCGCCACACTCAGGCACACCATCAGCTTCCCTACCTCACGTCCATGCTCGTCAAGCATCGACTCCCGCAACTCCCATCCTTTGGGCGTCAGCGACACATCCCGGCTGCGAGCATCCGAGCGTGATTTTTTCACCTCCACCAAACCCATCCCCTCCAGCTTGTGAACCACCGTCGTCATGCTTGGCGGCCGCACCATCATTCGCGCAGACAACTCACCCAGCGTCAGCGAGGCCATCCCCTGCTCCTTGGCCTGGCACAGCATGGCCAGCGCCATGAACTGAGCGCGTCCTATTTCATGCCGATCAAAATGCGGACGCAGCACCTGTCTGATCAGGCCCATCGTTCTGATCAGCGACCGAAACACCTCGTCGGCCGGTTCCCTGGTTTTCTGCGCCTTGGGCTTCATGGGCTTCCCGTGAAAAAATCCTTAGGACACTAAGCATTATAGTTAGCAACCTAACTATTTCTACATGCAACAATTAATTTCTCGTGAAGTGCGACAAAAATCACTGTCGCGCCCGCCTTCTCAATCTGCATTCTGGGTCCCAATGAAAAACCGGGCCTCGCTGGCCCGGTTCCCATTTGCTTCTTCCATATGCGGCATCAAGCCGCCTTAAACCATCAACCCCGCCGGGTTTTCCAGCAGCGTCTTAAGCGTCTGCAGGTATTCCGCCGCCATCGCACCGTCGATCACCCGATGGTCTGCCGAAATCGTGCAAGTCATTTCCTGCCCGATCACGATCTGGTTATTACGCACCACAGGCTTCGGCAATGCCGCGCCCACGGCCAGAATCGCGCTCTGCGGCGGATTGATGATCGCCTCGAAGTGATCCACGCCCATCATCCCCAGGTTGGAGATGGTGAACGTCCCTTCAGACATATCCTCCACAGACAAGCCCTTGGTCTTGGCTTTTTCGGCCAGCGCCTTGGTCTCCTGCGAAATCGCCCGCAGCCCCTTGTTCTGCACGTCGCGCAGCACCGGCACCACCAGCCCGCCGCCCTTTTCCTGGGACAGCGCAACCGCCACCCCGATATTGGCCGAACCGTGCACCTGAATGCCCGCGTCCGTCCACGAGCTGTTGATCAAAGGATGCTGCACCAGCGCCAGCGCCACCGCGCGAACGACGAAATCGTTCACCGAGAGCTTCACCTTCTGCGCGGCAAGCTGCTCGTTGATCGTCGTACGCAGCGCCAGCAAGGGATCCATGTTCACCGAAACGGTAACCGTAAAGTGCGGGATGGTCGTCTTGGATTCAAGCAGCCGCTTGGCGATGGTCTTGCGCATGCCCGAAACAGGAATGAGCTTGGATTCCAGCTTCATCGCAGGCGCCGCAGGGGCCGGGCTGGGCTTTGCCGCGGGTGCGCCGGTCGCCGGGGCGGGTGTAGAGACGGGGGCCGCGGGCGCATTCGCCGCGTTCAACACATCACGCTTGATGATGCGGCCATTGGGGCCGGTGCCCTGCACCTTCGCCAGATCCACGCCTGCGTCTTCAGCAATCTTGCGCGCCAGGGGGCTCACTTTGATCTTCCCGCCGGTGGAAGTGGTTTCCTCAACTTCATCCGAAGGCTCAGCCGCCTTGGCCGCAGCAGGTTCACTGGACGCGGCCTTCGCGGGAGCCGGTTTGTCAGCCGCAGCCTTCGCCGGTGCCGCAGCAGGCGCTTTCGCCCCGCCGCCGGCCTTCGCCGCCTCTTCCACGCTCTCAGAACCCACCGCCAGAACCAGGATCAATTTGCCGATCTTGGTGGGTTCACCTTCAGGAACGGCAATCTTGGCCACCGTCCCATCTTCAAAAATGGGCATTTCCATCGTCGCCTTGTCGGTCTCGACTTCGGCCACGGCATCCCCCGACTTGATCTTATCGCCCACCTTCACGCGCCATTTGACGATCGTGCCTTCTTCCATCGTGTCCGAAAGCCGGGGCATGCTGATTTCGACTGGCATCGCAGAATCTCCAAACGTGGGGGGCCAATGGGGAAAATCGACCCGAATTATAGCCTCTTTTCCTGAACACGTACCTGACCCTCCAGGTGGAACGGTACGGCACTAAGCCGTGTTGTGTCTTGCACACGCCCTCAACTCGTTCCAATCCCCTTACAATCACCTCCGAGCACTCGATATCTCGTCTCCAAACCAACACCAAAAACCACCTTGGCCCCCACACCTCCCCTATCGACCCCCACAGCCCGCCCCCTCACCCTGGCGGACTGGGCCCTTATCGCCTCTGCCGCGCTCCTGGCCATCAGCCTCGTCTTTCTCATTAAAAGCCCGCAATATCCCGTCCCTCAGGCCATCATGGTCTGCATTGCCCTGGTCCACATCACCTTCTGCTGGGCTCTGGCCACCACCTACTGGCTCCCCATCCGCCGCATCTTCTGGGCCGCCTGGATCCCCATCGCCCTCACACTCGCCGTCGGCTCCCTCGCCACCGGCGTTCTTTTCATGTCTGTCATCGGCCCCCTCCTCCATCCCGGCCTAACTTCCTCATTAAACCTCTTCGGCCTTTTCATCATCCTCTGCATTACCATCCTTCCCCCTTTCGTCCTCCACACGCGCCGTGCCGATCACGCACTCTTCTGGCTCGCCATCTTTCAGCTTCCCATGGGCATCATCGGCCTTCTGGTCTTCCTTGGCTCCAGCCACCTTTCCCCGCCGGCCCAATCCCCCCAGCAGCAGGGCCATCTCATCTTCTGGAACGTCCTCATCCCCATCGCCATCTTCGCCGGCACCTTCCCCGTCATCCCCACCCTCATCGCGCTTGCCACCCTCCGCGCCCGCAGACTCTACGGCACAACACCTCCGCAACACCCCCTCTGCCCCAAATGCGGCTACAACCTCACCGGCCTTCCCTCCTCCCCAGCTACACCCTGCCCCGAATGCGGCCGCCCCGTCGCCATCCCTGAAAAAACGTGATATATCCTTACATGTAGGTGATACATAAACCCACACGGATATTTCCGGGAAAATTCCTTTGAACCAAAGCAATTCCCAGCACGCAAGCCCCAGCCCTGCCCCACTCACACGCATGGATTACTTCATGCTCGCCTTGCCCGTGAGCATCATTCTCTTAATCGTGCTTGGCATATTGCTGCCTGATCCATGGAGTATCGCACCCGCCATCATGGCACTGCTCTGTTTGCTGGCTTATGGGGTCATGCTCCCCTGCTGTCTCCTGCGCCATTACTGGCGCAGGCCCAATATCGTGCTCCTTATCGCATGGGCCCCCTTCGGCTGGCTGGGAGGATATCCAACGTCCATCTGGCTTCTCTATGTCGCCCAGACATTGAAGTTCTCAATGTCTCAATATCAGCTTGCCACAGCCCTCTGGATGTTCCTTTTGGTTCCCGCCGCAGTGGCGCTTTTTATCTTCTTCCTCCGCAAATCCCGCTCCGACACATTCATGCTCTGCACCCTGGCCTGGCCTGCCGTGCTATTGACGTCCGGCATTCTTGAACTGGTCGCCACCGGCCTGGGCCTTGAATCCAACGAAATAAGAGAACATACCCTGCCGCCATTCGCCATCGTCTTCTACGCCCTCATGCTCACCCTCCCCGCAGCAATCGGCCTCATCATCCTCAAAGCCAAAAGTCTCTACGGCACCACACCCTCTTCTATCACCACCCATTGAACCAAACCCCTCAGAAACAAGCACTCCAGCCCATCCCACATTGATCAAGCATGTAAATCTTGAGAATCTTATAAATCATGTAGCCCTCTGCTCTTAAATTTCCCCTCTTTCACCTGCTAAAATACCGCCCATGCCGTCCAAAAATGCCGTCATCCTCCTCTCCGGCGGGCTTGATTCCGCCACCGTCCTGGCCATCGCCAAAAAGGAAGGTTACACCCTTCACGCCATCTCCTTTGACTATGGCCAGCGCCACAAATTCGAGCTCGACAGCGCCAAATGGCAGGCCCAGTCCCAGGGCGTCGCCAGCCACATCACCGCGCGCATCGACCTCCGCGCCTTCGGCGGCTCCGCCCTCACCTCCGACATCCCCGTACCCCTCGACAAAACCGACGAACAAATCTCCCACGGCATACCCGTCACCTACGTCCCCGCACGCAACACCGTCTTCCTCTCCTACGCCCTGGGCCTCGCCGAAGTCACCAAAAGCTTCGACCTCTTCATCGGCGTCAACGCCGTCGACTACTCCGGCTACCCCGACTGCCGCCCCGAATTCATCGCCGCCTTTGAAACCCTCGCAAACCTCGCCACCAAGGCCAGCGTCGAAGGCGAAGGCCGCTATAAAGTCCACAGCCCCCTCATCAACCTCACCAAAACCCAGATCATCGAAAAAGGCCTCGCCCTCGGCGTAGACTTCTCTCACACCCACACCTGCTACAACCCCGACACCCAAGGCCGCGCCTGTGCTCGCTGCGATGCCTGCCACCTTCGCCTCAAAGGTTTTAGCTCACTGGGCAAAACCGACCCTGCCCCTTACCAACCCACCTGATGCGCCTCCCTATTCTTCTATGTCTCCATCAGACTCTCTTTCTTACGAATAACCGACCAATGTTCTTTTTCCCAGAAACCACCCCTTGAAGACCTACCTCGTCAAAGAAGCCTATTACACCCTCCAGGGCGAAGGCGCCAACGCTGGCCGCGCCGCGGTCTTCTGCCGCTTCACCGGCTGCAACCTCTGGTCCGGCCGTGAGGAAGACCGCGACAGCGCCGTCTGCCAGTTCTGCGATACCGACTTCGTCGGCACCAACGGCTCCGGCGGCGGAAAATTCGCCACCCCCGACGCGCTCGCCCTCCACATCAAGTCCCTCTGGGAGCAGGGCGCAAAGGACCAGCGCCTCCCCACCGGCACCCAAATCGCCGCTCAAAAACCCAATCATCCCACCGCCCTCCCCATGGTCGTCTGTACCGGCGGCGAACCCCTCCTCCAGCTCGACACACCACTCATCAACGCCTTCCACGCCGTCGGCCTCCACATCGCCATCGAAACCAACGGCACCATGCCCATCCCTCCCGCCATCGACTGGGTCTGCGTCAGCCCCAAGGCCGGCAGCAAAACCATCGCCACCTCCGGCGATGAGCTCAAACTCGTCTACCCCCAGCCCACCCTCCTTCCCGAAGCCGTCGAAAACTGGGACTTCACCCACCGTTTCCTCCAACCCATGGACGGCCCAAACGCCCTCGCCAACACCCAGGCCGCCCTCGCCTACTGCCTCGCCCACCCCCACTGGCGCTTGAGCATCCAAATCCACAAACTCCTCCAAATCCCCTGAACAACAGGCACCGGCCGCCACGAGTCGGTTTCCTAACAGACCGTGTTCTGCCTGGTTTTCTCTGACAGAACCCAGAACCCAAGACCCAAAACCCATCCGCTCATGCTTGCCCAATTCGCCTTCATCATCACCCATGTCCTCCTCCCCGTCCTCATCCTCGTCGGCGTCGGAGCCCTTGTTCAGCGCTATCAGCCGCTCAACATGCAGACCCTCTCCCGCCTCAATATCTATCTCCTCGTCCCTGCCTTCCTCTTCATCAACATCCTCCAAAGCACCCTCACCTTCGCCCAGATGGGCGGCATCGCCGCCGTCGTCCTCATCTCCATGGCTTTGATCGCCGGTCCCGTTATCGCGGCCATGAAAAAAGCCGGCTCCGACGGACCCCAGATCGCCACCGTCCTCATGGGCGCCATCATCTTCAACGCCGGCAACTTCGGCATCCCCGTTGCTGAGCTCAACTTCGGCCAAAAGGGCCTGGAAGTCCAGGCCGTCGTCGTTGCCGTCGCAAACCTCTCCATCTGGGCCATCGGCTATCTCATCCTCGTCTCCGCCAAAGGCCAGGGCATCAAAGGCGCGCTCGGCTATTTCAAGCTCCCCATGTTCTATGTCATGGTCCTCGCACTCTTCCTCCGCGCCATGGACTGGACCCATCCCCCCGTCTGGATCGAATACCCCGCCGTCCAGCTCGGCAAAGCCGTCGTTCCGATCTCCCTGGTTACACTCGGCGCGCAAATGGCTTCCCGCGCGCGCTGGCCAAACCTCAGGCTCGTCGCACCCGTCGCCATCCTCAAGCTCCTCGTCATGCCCGTCGCCGCAGGCGTCACCGCATGGCTCCTGGGCCTCTGGCCCTGGCCCGGCGCGCAGATCATCATCGCCGCCGCAGGCCCCACAGCCGTCAACACCCTCCTGCTCACCATCGAACTCGAAGGCGACGCCGACACTGCCGCCGACATGGTCTTCTGGACCACCGTCCTCTCCGGCATCACCGTCACTCTCGTCATCACCTGCGTCCGCGCAATGGACCCAACCCTCCCCATCCCTGCCGCCCCCTGATCCCCACCTTCTTCCACTCTACTGCTCCACTCTCTACCGCTCTACTTTCTATCGCGGTCCGCCGCGATCCCCAGACCCAAGACCCTTCTTCAGATCCCCGCACTTCAGCGTCAGCCCGTCGTACCCCAGATACACATGCTCCGGCAAGTCCCGCTCCACTTCCGCATGCATCACATCGTGCGTCAGATGGGTCAGGTACGCGCGCTTGGGCTTGATCTTCTCGATCTCCTTACACGCCTGCCCAATGCTGAAATGCGTCGGGTGCGGCAAATGCCTCAAACCATCCAGCACCAGAATGTCCAACCCTTCTAACAACGGGTAGCTCTCCTCCGGAATCATCGACACATCCGTGCAATACGCCATGCTGTGCCCGTGGTAATCCACCCGATACCCCAGACAATGCAGCCGACCATGCATCAAGCCAATCGGCGTCCACCGCGCCCCATACAGGTCCAGCCGGTCCTCTGTGTTGATCAAATGCACATCCAGCGACGCCACAAATGAATTATTTGGGTTGAACTGCGCATCAAAGATGTACCGGAACATCACCTTGATCGTCTCAAACGTATGCCGCTCGGCATACACTTTGATCGCCTCCCGCATCACAATGTTGAACCGCCTCACATCGTCCAACCCGCTGATGTGGTCCGCATGCGCATGCGTGTAAAACACGCCATCCAGATACCCCACATCGTGCTTGATCAGTTGCGTCCGCATGTCTGGGCCCGTGTCGATCAGAAATTGCCGCACCGTCCGCTGGCTGCTGGGCGGCACCAGGTTGATCGCCGGCTCTGAATCCACAAAACCGTGCGTCACCCCTTTACTCTTGCCCAAATCGCTCACCGCGTCCGGCACGCGCTCGGCATCCTCATGAAACCCCGCCAGCGCCTGATCGCTCGCATACCTCACCAACACGCTCGCACGCGTCCGCTTGTCCCGCGGATCGTCCGAACGACAAACCCTGCACTTGCAAGCCACCGCAGGCACCCCCGTGCTTGTGCCCGATCCGAGAAATGTAAGTTCCAATGCCATGCCAACAGTCTACGCCCTCCGCTCAAACTCTCCACTTTGCACCCCTGCCTCTCCCTTCCTCACCACAAGCCGCTTTCAAATGATCACCGTTCACTTCCCCTCTTCATCTCAACCTCACCAAAAACTCAAGCCCACACCCTCATCTCGCCGATGAAACCTACACCCACCGCATGGACGCGAAGGGCCAAGTAGTAACCGCGGTACGGACACCGTCAGGCCATGAAAACCCTCCTTCGGCGACTCCTCGCCATCAAAAACGCCCTCTTTGTCCGCCCCACCGTACGCACGGCCTATGTCTGGGCCGCTCTGGTCGTCGCCATGATGACCGTCACCGGCGTCCTCAGCGCACTCGAACCCCCGCCCATCGCCCCCGGCTCACTCCAGCCCATCTCCTCCGCCATCCCCGACTCCGGCACCGACGCCATCCTCTTCAACACCCTCCCTCAAGTCCGTCCCGGACGCTGGAACGCTCTGGTCATACACTTCTCCGGCCAGAGTGAAGGCACCCTCACCACCATCAGCCAGAAAAACGCCAGCCTCGGACGCATCGATTCCGGCTACCACTTCATCATCAACAACGGCCGCGGCAAACCCGACGGCGAAATCGAACGCGGCTTCCGCTGGTCACGCCAATACCCCGGCGAATACGGCAAAGGCCCCAACGCCGAGTGGTACAACGTCCACGCCCTGGGCATCTGTCTGGTCGGCAACCCCGACCAGACCCCCCCCACCGACCACCAGATGCGCGAACTCACCTGGCTCGTGCGCCAGCTCCAGCAGCGCCTCAATATCCCCACCGACCACGTCGTCGTTCAGTCCGACGGTCCCCACCCCTTCAAGTTCTTCCCCTACGCCGATTTCCGCGCCGAGCTCACCCAAACCCAACCCCTCTGGGTCGCCTCCGCCAATCCCAACGGCACCACCAGCAACCCCGACTCCAACTCCCCCATGCCCACCGAAACCCCCGTCATCCCCCTCCGCCCCGCCGCCAATCGCTGAATGCCCACGGCTGGATAAAAAACCAGCCGATGCTGCCTCAAGCCATCTCATTACCCCTCCCCATCCTGCCACGTCAGCACGATCCCACCCATCGAACCATCCGCCAGCGGCCACGGGTTCCACTCGTCATACGCCGTGTAAAAATCATCCACATTGTAAAAACGGTACTCCGTCGCTCGGTCCAGCCCATCCCGCGCAGTCACATCGCCATACAATCCACCCCAGCTCAATCCCAACTCCGGGTTGGCCCGGCTTACCCACTGTCCGCTCATCCAATCAACATCCATCTCCGGGTTCAGCGTCACCACAACGTCGTGCCCACCCCACACACCCGTCACCACCGACGCTCCCACACTCACCTCTGTAACCTCTGTTCCAGGGTCCGCCACCATCTCCAACACATTCGAGTAAGCCCAGTCCGACCAACCCGTCGCTCCCCCCACCGATCCCTTCAACTGATAGCTGTGCCCAAGCTCCACGATGCACGTCCATCTCCCGTTCCACACACCAAAACCGCTGTCGTAATACTCGCCGCCATCCTTGGAAATCATGAAACGCGCCAAGCGGTTGTATTCGCCATGCGTGTCCAACACCCGTCTCACAATCATTCCGATACACCACTTTTCGGCTTTGTAGCAGGCGCTTCCTGGGATTGATCTAGCACCTTCTGATTCGTCGAAGATTTTTCTTCCCCACGTTTCTTTATATACTCAAAGTATGCACGCCGAGAACTAAAATCCTCTCCGGTAATTAAGAGAAGAATCTTCCGCGCTGTTTGCGGACTTAATGAATCTAAGTTCCTTGATTCTTCAGCCGATGGATCCTTATCTTTTTTCTCCTCAGGTAATTGCGCAGACACTTCTCCTGTGTCTTCCGCAGAAAACTCAAATTTGGCAAAAATAGCTGGATATAATTCAAGCAAATGCGTCGACAAGTTTTCTGAAACTATAAGATCACTTTTCAATTGCTTGATTAACCAAACTTGTTTCCCCGCAATACTTCGGAATACTGGATAATCACGCTCAATTACACTCCATTTCTCTTGATCCGTTTTTGCAATCTTTACCCCTTTCCACACGATATCCAGCTTCTCATCACGCTTCTGCATGTAAGCTTGATAATCTTGAAAAGTGGTGATCTTATGTCCCGTAATCTCTGTAATAGTTCGAGCGGCCACCCTACTTTCATACTCAAGGACCTCCTTACCCAAGTGAAGATTATAAGTTCCTTTGTCATGTTGTTCAATATATAGCGCCAAATCCCCAAGCTCGTCTTTATTCCACGCCAACTTTGAAAAAACAGCAGGATAATTATCCACAATGTATTCACAAGCAGAAAGATGTACCACCAAATACTTCTTTAATCTATATTCAAAACCAGCATCGCTCGTAAAAGCAAATGTGCGCTCCATCATAAATAGCTTTTTAAAAAGACACCATTTCGCCTCTTCGTCTTGTTCTTTTCGAATTAATGCCCAATATTTCCTGAAGTTTTGAGCAAACGGCTCAGACTCAACTCCAGTTTTTGGTTCGCTAGCAAGTAGCTGAGCATATCCATCTTCACCTCCAAAAACAAGAATAGACAAAAATATCAGGGTATATATAGCAGGCGCCCTTAAACCGTATCCATTGAGCATATAAATCTCCTTAATTAAAAATGAAAAGGGTACGCCACATTTATATCATAGTAGAAAATCCGCCAAGTATCAGCATGGCTGATAAAAGCCCCCCTCTGTTTACGCGCAAGAAATTCATACCCAAAAATTCTCTGTATTGCATTTAATTCCAGAGCGACTTCCTTTCCAATTGCAGGAAACGCACGCACCGCCGTGATCGATGCCGTCCCCAACACGTTCGCCACCTCCACATGCACAGGCTCAAGCTCATAGCGCCCATGCGCATCCTTCACCACCACCTTGATCTCCGCTCCCTCCGCCATCGCCGTCAGGTATCTGTGCTTAAACACACCATCCTTACCCAGACTCGGCAACGCTCTGCTTGACGTGCCAAAAACATCTTCCGTCCTAATAATCCACGCCAGAGGAAAAACATCATGGACGCTTTACTGAATTCTTCCATTTAAATATCTGGGCCTCACAGGTATCAAGCTTTTCTTTAGTCAAAATCAATTCCGTATCTTTATCAGACACGAGATACAGCCCCTTCGAATTCCATATAAAAAAATCATTGTACGCTATTGTTTTTTGAAATCCGAGGGAACGGATAGTCTGTTTTTCGAAATCCACTTCATGAATTACTGCAGACTTTCGATCAATAAGATACACCCTGTCACCAACCTGCTCCAGCAAGTCTAGATTTACAGGCATCTTTAGGCTTGGTTCAACTGTTCTGACATCTGCAAACCAAGGATGATCAGGACCAACTCCTGCCGGGTCAAATTCAAGTAATGCCATACGATCAGTGATAACGATAAAATTTTTATTACGCTTCACAACTGCTTGCGGAAAGCCCTCCTTACTAGCTGAACACATGCCTAAAACACTATTATATTTTTTAGCCGGAGATACAAAAATCAAAGCATCACTACTTGTTTGGACAAGCAACATTCCGTCTTCGTAGGGTATAATGCCTTTCTTTTGATGAGAATGCGTGATTTCTTTATATGTAGAAGTATTAAAATCTCCCTTATTTATTTGCACACTAAAGACATTATTATTTAAGTTATAGCCATTCCAACCAAGGACACAGCCCTCATGAAACTCCATATGCACAATTAAAAACTCGCCTATGTCAATATCTCTGATTTTCTTACAGGCATTATTTAAATCCAATAAAACAATTTTTCCCTCAGTAGCAACAGCAACGCAAGGAGATCCGTCACCCCATGCTATGGAAGCAACATCTTGCCCAGTGAAAACGATCACGTCATTAGACCTTAGTTCGAGAGTTTTCTTTGATGAATCAAAAGAAGCAGTTACTCCTGAATCCCCCAATGGAAATACACGATTACCCTTATGAACCCATGCAAAATCAACCACACCTCCATACGCGAACCAAGGAAAAAATGTCAGTCCAATAGCGAATAGAAATACATATATGACTTGCGTACGTGTCGACAATCGCTTCACGGCAAACTCCTTGGAAATTCTATTTTGGGAAATTCAAGCAAATCGTTAACGCTGTATCGACGTAATTTCAGGTAAATAAAATCGTTGGGCAATTGCATATATAAGCCAACTAATTCATCCAATACCTCCTTTTGGAAACCAACATCGCTTCCCCGGGGAGCCGATATCGCCTTAGGCCACTCTCTTAATAGATACTCGATTCCGCTATGCATATTATACCAAGTTGTTTTTCCCTCATACGAATTTAACGTCTCCAATATGGCGTCCACCTCCGCTATAGGAGCCCATAAATCATTATTAACCGGAAGCCAATTCATCTTGACTGCCTCCCCCATACGAACCCAAAAATTGCCTTGAGACGAACCATCCGAAACCCCATTGTTCATATAATCAAGCTGCCTCACATGAACCGACTCATGCTTCATCGCCATATCTAAATATTGAACATTGCCATGTAAGTCATCACTAAGCCGTTTAATCCCAAAGGCAATCCATTTAATCAATCTGGATTCATGCTCTGTCACAGCAACTGCATTATCAGGAATGCCTAAGATAACATAATCATCCTCATTCAAAGCTTTCAAGATAATTCTTCGTTCACCCCGATTGATTTTCTCATCAAACAACTTACTATGAAGCATATTAGCGCCATAAACCGCGCCATTGATTTTCTTATATTCACCTGGAAATAATGCCCTAAAATGATTGTCCAAATAAAGATCCCATTTTCTCAATTCAAAATCATTCAACCCCTTCTTATCAGGCTTATTATCTAAAGGGAGCGGCAAAGGCAGATCTCCTGACTCTGCAACACGAATTTCTACGGTAACAAGTAGATCGCCTATTTTTATAGAAATTGGAATCACAGACTTATGCAATGGATTAGCCAATTCAAGCACGATATGTCCATTCTCCTTAACAAACTGAGAGCCTTGGCCTTCATTGTCATGCAAAACTTTCAGAATCCATCTTGCCAATGTACGTCCAGAAAGTTGCTTCTCAATAGTAGCTTGCCCAAACTGATTATCACCATCTAAATCCCATAATAACCCAGGAAGATTTACAGCTCCAACTACCTTAAAAGTATTTTCTTGTTCACTCGGCACTGCAAAATTATGCGACTGCGCTAAGTCGACACATGTCATTGATGAGTCGGTGACAAGCGTTTCATCAAACGTCAATGCCTCCAAAGACAAGGACACATAGCCAATTGCAACACCTTCTATATAAATATTTCTGACGGTATCCCCCAGAAACAATTCTGTTAAATTGTAAACACTCTTTGTGGAAGTGCTCGCCGCTTCATCACGCACCAAGAGATTAGATTCTCCTTTTTCCTGGCTTTTCCAAATCCTAAACGACATCACATCACCTGAAACCACCAGTTGGACATGATCAAGATCTTCGACATCAACCGTTAATTCAATAGGACGTAAGTCCATGTCCCCTCCGGGGACAGCAACCTTAGTTTCGAAGTCCTGAACAGGTTCTCCGGTGTATGTTCCTCCCGCATTTTCTTCGATGAGGTCACTATTAGCGTCATACACGCGCTGCATCCCATTATCGAGATCTCCATTAAACTGCACATAGGGGCTTCCGCCTTCACTTTTATCAAACTTCAGGATCTTCAACCCAATCACTCTGACTTGGGCTTGGAGGCTTGCCTTTCCCTCTTTCCCGCTCTGGGGAGTTGTCGCCGTGACCTCGCCTGAAATAGGTCCACCTGCTTGCGCAAAATACTTCACAAAAGCCGATTCATCATAAAACGCTAACTCCTTCAAAAAACTAGCCACGTCTTCTTCGCCGCCTTCGGGAGAACGCTCCATCATTTGAACTTCGCTCAACCGCACTCCTGTATTCTGCAAAAACAAATTCGCATCTTCACCACCATCAAATGTCAGCGTATTCCCAGCCCGTCTTAAATCAAACCAATCTGGAACCACCACCTTCAATCGATACGAATGGCTTGTACTCACTGTGTCATCCTCATTCACCCCGTCTGAACCATCGCTGTCATACCCATCCTCAAAGTCGGGGATCCCATCCCCATCATAGTCCCCCGCACTCGACACCAGCACAGGATCATACGCCGCACCACCCGCCTTATCCGTCTCAAACACTCCATCTCCATTGGAGTCAATCAACAGCTGGATTCCCTCAATCCGCATCGCCCCGGTCTGATAGTTGTACCGCGTATCCCCTGAACCCCCGATC
>CAZGOM010000065.1:0-27667 GCA_964527265.1 uncultured Phycisphaeraceae bacterium
GAGAGGGAAAGCGAGCCAGAGGGCGATGAAGCGGAGGCCCTGGCCGAGGGCGGGGCGATTGCCGTAAGTGGATTTGAATTCGAGGGCGAGCTGGGCGGGGTCGCCGAAGGCTTTCAGGGATTCCTCAACAGCTTGATCACGGGAATAGCCCTGGGCTTCAAATTCGTCGGCGGCGCATTCAAGGTGGGTGCGAAGCTCGGACTGGATCTCAAAGACGAGGCCTGGGTCACGCTCGACGTGACGGGTGACCTGGTCGAGATAGGGCTGGAATTCCTGTGACAACAGGGCTCCGGAAGAAATTGGGATTTATGAGATTGGAGACGTAAAGAGACAGAACGGAGAAGACATGCTCACGCAGGCGAGAGCATGGCAGGGGTTGCAGAGGCATCAGGCCTGCATGACGGAGTTGACGGCGACGGTGAAGCTGGCCCATTCTTTGGCGCGCAGTTCGAGCTCTTTTTTGCCTTTGGCGGTGAGTGCGTAGTACTTGCGGGGCTTGCCGGTGTCCTTGCCTTCTTCCCAGTAGGAAGTGATGAGGCCCTGGGACTCCATTCGGTGGAGAGCGGGGTAGAGGGTGCCTTCACGCCATTCGAGGGCGCCGTTGGAGCGGGCGTTGACCTCGCGGACCATTTCGTAGCCGTACATGTCCTGCTTTTTGAGGAGTGAGAGGACAATAGGAACGATGCTTCCCCTGACGAGTTCTTCAGAAAAGTCCATGGTGTTTGGCTCCGTCTTCCTGAGTTATCTTACCTTGGTGCACAAGGCAAGGAAAGGGAATCGGATATTTTTCGTCGGGCAGTGTGTATACGAAAAGGCCCTCCCGGAAGGAGGGCCTTTTATTTGAACGCAAAATGTCAAAGCTGGACTGACCACCTCCGCATGGCGTGTGGTACGTCAGACGGTGACCGCGCGGGGGCGCGGCGGAAAGTTGGGGTTTTCGTAGCCTTCGTTGAGGACCGGCGAATCCTGGGGATGGAAAGGAATGTTGGCGCCCAGGTGGCGGTACTCGGGGGTGTACATGGGGTGGTGAATGGTGGCGCGCTTGCGGTAGGCGACATAGTTGCCGGTGTGCCAGAGACAGTTGCGGTAGATCATGTAGTCGCCGGCGTTGAGGTGCGCCTGCACGGCGCCGGGCATGCTCCAGGTGTATTCACGGCTGATGGTCTCGCATTCGAGCATGTCCATGTCGGCCTTGAGGAACACTTCCACGCCGCGGAGCGGGCGGTCGGGGAAGCGGGCGATCTCCGCCGGCGTGTCGCGGCGGAGGTGGCTGCCGGGGACAACCCAGGTGCAGGAATCGTCGTACAAAGGGGCGTTGGTCTGGTTGAAGTAGCGCCAGTCGAGCATGTACTTGTCCCACTCGGAAAGGCGCAGGGCGCGGATGTTGTCGCGCCAGTCGCGGTGCCAGTGGGTGCACCATGCGCCGTTGGGGCGGGGCTCGTAAAGAACGCCGATGTCCGTGGGGGCCACTTCAAGCTTGAAGGTGCCGACGGTGGTGTTGGCGGTGAGTTTGTCGAGAGCATCGCGGAGAATGGGGAGGGCGACGTAATCCTCGAAGGGTTTGACGGAGAGTTCCTGATACTTGGTGATGGGCTGGATGCGCTGGGAGACCTTGCTGTTGTGGGCGATCTCCCGGCCCTTGTCGGCCTCGCGGCGAAGATCGCGCATGAGGGACAAGGGCAGGATGTTGCGGAAGACGGTGTAGCCGTCTTTGAAGTATTGCGTGATGTGTGATTCGCTGAACTGAAAGGCCATGGATGATTTTCCATTTCAAAAGAGAGAAACCGGCAGGCCGCACGGCCCGCGCGCAAGATGTTAATACTGGCCGCGCTTGACCCAGAGCATGTGGGCCGAGCCGCTGATGAGGTAGGCAAAGCCTTCGGTTTCGGCGTAGCCGCCGGTGGCCATAAAGATCCATTCGGTGGCGGCGGGAGAGGGAGTGGGCCCCCACTTCTGGAATTCCACCGAGCCGTCGGACCAAAGAAGGTTGGCGCCGGGCGGGGCGATCCAGCCGCCGTCGGGGCGGACGGTGGCGCCGTCGGCATGAGCGCTGATGGAGTGCTGGGCGGTGTTGGCGGTGGGATAAGCGAAAACAATGTCCATGGCGGAGGGCAGGCTGCGGGAGACATTGACCGGGTATGCATTGGGCCAGTAGATGGCGGCATCGAGATTCATGACTTCGGACGTGCGGACGTATTGGGCGGACGGGGAATCGCGGTAGCTGTAGAGCCAGACGGTGATCAGGTCATGGTTGTACCGGGGGCGGGAATAGCCCCAGTCGCCCCAGGTGTTGCGGTTGTTCCAGCGGGGTATGCCCGAGACTGGGCCGGGGTGGAGCTTGCTGACGGTGGGACACCAGGTGAGGTCGGCGTTCCAATAGGTTTCACGCAGTTTGACGGTGAGTTCCGGGACGAAAGGCGAAAAGGCGTATTCGCTGATGTCCTGCGTGATCATCCAATTCTTGTAGTCGAGGAGATAGATGCTGTCGGCGACGCCGATCTGGCGGAGGTTGCCGCGGCAGGTGACGAGCAAGGCCTGTGCGCGGGATTTTTGAAGAGAAGGAAGCAGCAGAGCCAGGAGGACGGAGATGATGGAGACGACAACGAGCAGTTCGATCAAAGTGAATGCGCGGATGGATCCGGGGCGGGTGTCTCTCATGGCTTGTTCCTCTCAATATGAATGCGGTTGATTCATCCGGTGATGGTGAGGCCGAGGGCGAGATGACGGTCGTTGGGGTGGTCGAAATAGCCGAAGACGTAGATCCAACGGCCGGGGGCGAGCTCGACGAATTGGCCGTTCATGGCGTTGTAGTAATTTTCAAAGGGGCCGCCGGAGGGGTCGTACTGGTAGATGATCTGGGTTTGCCAAGAGAGGCCGGCGTCGAAGCTGCGGGCGATGTTCAGGCCGTGGTATTGGAGGTGGGTGTGATGGATGCCGGCGGCTTTGCGGTCGGCGGGTTCGGGGACGCGTGCGGCCATGAGGATGGAGCCGTCGGAGAGGGCGATGCCGTTGGCGGAAGCGCCGGTGCCGGGGAGGTTTGTGCGGACGGGCTGGGTCCAGGTTTCACCGGCGTCATGGGAGATGGAGCGGTAGAAATAGGCTTCGGTGCGGCCGGGGTGGTTCCAGGTGCGGATGATGGAGACGAGGGAGCCGTCGAGCATTTCAACGAGGGTTTGCTCGTTGTAACCGGCGGCCTCCAGAGGGCGGTATCGGATGGCGGGGTCGGGATTGAAGCCGACCTGACGGTATTGCCAGGAGAGGCCGTCGTCGTCGCTGAGGAGCATGCCGCAGCGGAGGTTTTCGCCTTCGACGAGGGAGCCGTAGATGGGCAGGACGATGCGACCGGGGTGCTTGCCGTGGCGCATGATGACGCCGGGAGAGGCGAACTGCTCGGCAAAGAAGGCGCCGGAGGGATGGCGCGTCCAGGTGATTTGGCTTTCACCCTTGGCCTGACGGCCCATGATGACCTGGCTGGGACGGAAATGGAGGTCCGCCTCGTAATTTCCGGTGAACTCGCGAATGCCTTTGGCGAGGAAGAAGCCGGTGAAGAGGAGTGTGCCTGCGGGCGTACGACCGGCGAAGTTGATGGATTGGAACTGAAGTTCGGGATTTTCCAGCGGAGGGCCGAAAGGATGGGGCTTAGACCAGGTGCGGGCCATGTCGGGGCTTTTGATGAGCCATTGCTGCAGGCCGCGCTGGGCATCGCTGGCGCGCATGATGGTGAGGGCGAGCTCACCGTCGTAGTAATCGCCGCTGACGGAACTGGCGCTGAAGCCATCGGCATGGCGGTCAAAGAGAACGCGGTAATCGGAGAATTGGGGCTGGTGCAATTGAATCATCCACTTATAGACCAATCTCATGAAATGAACACGATCAACTCTACTGTATTGTTCAGTAGTGTCAATATTTTCTTTGTTTTTTCGCATTTTTCATTCTTGACCCAAATAAGCCATTTCTATAAATTGGCTTATTCATGGCAACTCAAAAACAAACTAGCCGTCCTCATCCGGACAAGAATGCGGCCCAAACCGCGATGGACCTGGATCATCAGGCGCTGCTGGATTTATTTTTGCGCAGCCTGAGCCAGCCCACGGCACGGCCGGGCTTGCGCCTGCGGTCAGAGCGGGAGCTGGCGGTGGCGCTGGGGGTGAGCCGGGCGCGGGTGGCGTGGGTGATCGGCAAGCTGTCACAGCAAGGGATCGTGGCGCGCAAGACGGGAAGCGGGACGTTTCTGCGCAGCGTGACATCGGTAAGCGCGCGGGGGGAGACGATCGCGGCGGAGCGGTTGTTCAGCAGCACGGCTCCCCCACCGCCGATGGCCCACGCAGCAGCCATGACGACGCGGCACGGCAGCGCGCTGCATGCGCCGCTGAAGATCGGCGTGGGCTGGATGCAGATGAGCAGCCTGACGCACACCAACCGGCTGACGGTGGACGCGATGTCGGCACGGGCGCAGGAACTGGGCCACACGCTGACGTACCACAACTTCGGCATGCCGGGGATCTCAGGGTTGGAACACTCGATCCAGATGCTGTCGCGGCACCGATTCGACGGGCTTTTGCTGTGTGCGATCGGCTATGTCCCGATGCGGATCAACACGGCGGCGCGGGACATCGGGCAGACGCCCCCGCCGTTTGCCTACTTCTACACGGCAAGCATCGACCCCTTGGCGAAGCTGGAGATGACGCCGGCAGTGACGCTGGATGATGCTGGGGCGGCGTACCAGGCAGTGGCGCTGCTGGCGGCGCAGGGGTATGAGAAGATCGCCATGATTTCGCTTCACGCGCCGAGAGTCACCGCGGTCTACGACAGCACGCTTCGGGAACTGGGACTCACCTACCGCTGTACACGTGAACTGGAGCGTGCTACCCCGGATTCACCGGCGCCATCGGAGGCGGGCATCATCCGCCTGGGCAGGCAAATGGCGGCGGATCTGCTGGATGGCCCGAATCCGCCGGACGCAATCTACGTGGCCGACGACATACTGATGCTGGGGGTGGCGGAACTGCTGGAAGAACGGGGCCTTGCGCCGGGCGGCCATGGAGGCTCGCGCAAAAGACCGGGCATCATCAGCATGGCGAACATGGGCGGGCCCCTGCCGCCAAGCCCGGGCCAAGCGGTTTCGCCCTGGAGCGTTCTGATGATGGATCCGGCGCGGCTGGGGAAACTGGCGGTGGACCTGATGGTGGAGGTGATTCAAAATCCCGAGAGCCGACCGGCGGATATGCAATTGACGCCACGCTGGTGCCCTGGAATATCGCATGTCGGGGACGGCATGAGAGGATAGAACAGGGGAAAGTAGAGCAGCAGACAGAGGGAAGAAGAGAGGCTTTAGTTGAGGTCCTGGCTTGGGGGGCGGCCGAAGCGAGAGCGATAGGCCTTGGAGAAATAGAGGGGGTCTTCGTAGCCGACGGCGCGGGCGACTTCCTGGACGCGTGCGCCGGGCTGCTTGAGCCGGCGGAGGGCTTCTTCAAGACGCGCGCCAATGACATAGCCATGGACAGAGAGACCGAATTGCTTGCGGAAGAGGCGGTTCAAATGGGTGCCAGTGAAGCCGGAATAGCGGGCAAGATAGGCCAGGGAAAGACGGGCGGAAAGGTGGTGGTCGATGTGGTCTTTGACTTCGAGCATCATCTGGCGGATGGGGTCATGCTCGGGCTTTGGGGCCACGGGGGTGGCGAGGGCATGAACGATGGTGGCCAGGGCCATGAGCCAGATGGAGCGGAACTGTTCGAAATGATCGGGGCGGCCGGGGATAAGCGCGATGAGTTGGTCATGAAGCTGGGGCGCGCTGGCGAGACGTCCGGCGGTGCGGAAGGGAAAATGCCAGCCATCGGCGGTGCGGTTGATGGCGCTGAAGCCAAAGCCGTCGGGCGTGACGCTGAGCCAGAGAAGCTGGTAGCCCTGGCGGGATGAGACAAAGCCTTCGGAATGGACGACGCCGGGATGGAGATAGGCGATGCCGCCGGGCTTTAAGAGAAAGCGTTGATCGTGAATCTCCATGCCGGCGGCGCCCCAAAGGCAGATGCAAAGCTCCGGCTGGGGATTGGTATGAAGACCCAGGGGATAACGTGAGGCGGGCTGAACGGTGAGTTGAGCGACCTCACGAAGCGCAGAAATATCCGTCATTCCAGGGGTGGAATCCGGTTTTGTGCGGGCCAGGGAATCAAGGGCGAAGAGGCCCGTACCCAGGGCATCCGTGAAGAGACCGGCCTCCGCGGCATGGGAACGTGATCTGGAAGGGATGTGCTTTTTTTCCATAGGTCAACTTCAGTTTATCCATGGCGGCCAAGAAAAGAAACGATTGAATGGTGGAACGAACAAATCGCCCCCCTACCCAGCCCCCTTCAACGGATCACGGAGCTTTTAAAATGACGACGCTCGCATCACCCCAAACAACTTCCGCCGACAAGCTGGCCATCAAAGGCGGAACCCCCGTCAGCGCGCAGCCCTTGGACGGAATCGCCTGGCCCCCGGTGGACGAAGAAACAGCACAGGAACTGGTGCGGGTTTATAAGTCACGTAAATGGTCGTTCGCAGGCCCGGTGGAGCAGAAATATCAGGTGGACTTCGCCAAAGCCCATGATGCCGAGCATTGTGTATTCATGGCCAATGGGACGATCACGCTGCAAGGCGCGCTGCATGTGAACGGCATAGGCCCGGGCGACGAGGTGATCGTGCCGGCGCTGACGTGGCCGGCGACATCAATGGCGGCGCTGTATGTGGGGGCAACGCCGGTGTTTGTGGATATTGAGGCAGATACGTTCTGCCTGGACCCGGTGAAATTTGAGGCGGCGATCACCCCCAAAACCAAAGCGGTGATCCCGGTGCATATTTATGGGTCGATGGCGAACATCGATGCGATCATCGCCATTGCCAAAAAGCACAACATCCTGGTGATCGAAGACTGCGCGCATGCGCAGGGCGGCAAGTGGAACGGCAAAGGCGTGGGCAGCCATGGTGACGTAGGTTCTTTCAGCTTTCAGGAATCCAAAACAATGGCGTCCGGCGAAGGTGGGGCATGCCTGACCAACAGTGAGGAAATGGCTTATCGCCTCTACCGCTTCAAGCACATCGGATACGCCCCCAACACGTCACAGGGCAAAGCGGTGGGCGGCCCCCCTGCCGACCTGACATGCCACAACTTCCGCGCGACGGAATTTCAGGCGGTGATCCTGGCTGGGCAGCTTCGGAACCTGGACAGCCTGATGGCGACATACAACAAGAACGCGGCGACGCTGGAAGCGATGCTGGCGGGCGTGCCGAACATCAAGGTGCAGGCGCGGGGCAAAAAGGCAACGCGGCAGAGCTATTACGCATGGTGCGTGCGGTTTTGCCCCCAGAACACGACAGGACTCTCGATGAATGAGATTTTCCCCGCGCTGGCGGCGGAAGGACTGGGAATGGGCCGGACGTATGGGCCGGTTTACAAACACCTTTTGTGGAATGCCGCGCCCGAGAAATTCAGAATTCAGGATGGGTCTTGCCCGGTGGCAGAAAACATCGTGTGCCCGTGGACGGCGTTGATGGGGCATCCGATGCTGGGCGCAGACGAGGCGACGATTCAAAAAATCGGCCAGGCACTGGTGAAGGTGGCGAAGAACCTGGATGCACTGAGGGTGTAATCGGGTAGCAGCTGGAAAAAGTTTAGAGTCCTGGCAGTATGCAAACGCAAGAAGTCAGAATATAGAGGCCATTTACTCAACCCTCTCCCGTCATCGTGCGGGAGAGGGTGTTTCAATAAGGAAAAGCACATGCGCGCAGGCATTTCACGCGTCGACATCACCCCTCCGCTGGGGACACCGTTGCAGGGCTATGGGGATCTGGAACAAAAACGCCGCGCAAACCGCGTGCGTGATCCGCTGAATGCGACCGCACTGGCGTTTGAATCCAACGGCATGACATGCGTGATCATCAGCCTGGATGTGGTGCTGATCGAAGAGCCGGACACCAAGATGATCCGCGATGGCATCACGGCACAGACGGGCATCAACCCTGACGCGATCACGGTGTGCGCCACTCAAACGCACTCTGGCCCATGCACGCTGAGCTTCACAGGATGGTGCGTGAAAGACAGCGATTACACCAACGGGCAGATGATTCCCGGTGCGATCAAAGCAGCGGTGGACGCGGTGAAAAACCTGCAACCGGCGCGTGTGGGCATCGGCACGGCGCAAAGCCAGGTGGGAATCAACCGGCGTGAAACCCGGGAAGACAACGGCGTGGCGCTGGGCCAGCAGCCCTGGGGGCCCTATGACCCGGAGATGACCGTGCTTCGCGTTGTGGGGAAAAACGGGACGATCGCCAACCTGGTTCATTACGGCGCCCATCCAACCGTGTTCGGGTATGACAACCGAGCCATATCGCGTGACTGGCCAGGTGTAATGGTCGACCGTGTGGAAGCGCTAACAGGCGCACCGACGCTTTACATCAATGGTGCGGTGGGCGATGTGGGGCCGCGGATTTTGAACATGCGGACCATTGGGGATGGAAGCGGAGAGCAAGGCGTCCTGGAAGTGGGATACCGCGCGGCGACGGACGCCATGGGGGCGTGGCGATCAATCAAGCATTTCGATCAATACCCGCTGGCGATGGTGGCGGGGGAAATGACGTTTCCGTATCAGCCGCTTTCGGACCTGGAGCAGGCCAAGAAGAACATGGCGCACTGGGAGCCCAATAAGCATCAATCCGGTGAGCCCGCGGCAGAGTACGGACATTGGAGCGCGGTGGTGGAAGCACACGGCAAGCCTCGCGTGACGGGGCGCAAATATGCGCAGAGCCTGTGGGCAGTGGGGCCGGTGGCATTTGTGCCGGCACCGGGCGAGCCGTTTTCACAGATCGTGCTGCGGACGCGCAAGCACAGCCCATTCCAGCACACGCTGGTGTGCAGCACCACCAATGGATCGCTGTGCTATTTCTGCACGCGGGAATCGCTGGCGCGAGGTGGGTATGAAGTGTGGGTGGTGCGCGCGACGGGGGCGTACCTGTATGCCGAGGACATTGACGATTCACTTGTGGCGCAGAATGTGGCGTTCCTGAAGGAATTGCATCCGAAGGTGTATCCGCCGCTGTAAAAGCAAGTCCCGAGTCGCGTGTCCAGAGTCCAGGGTCAAAGAAAAAGAAGTTGAGAAAGAAGAACCCATGAAAGCAGGCGTATCACGCGTCGACATCACTCCTCCGCTCAACACCCCGATGATGGGCTATGCCGATCTGGAACTTAAACGACGCGGAGAGACCATCCGCGATCGGCTTAACGCGACGGCGCTGGCCTTTGAAAACGGCGGCAAGACGTGCGTGGTGATCAGCCTGGATGTGATCATCGTCGACGAAGCCGACACCGCGACCATCCGCGCGGGGATCGCCAAGGAGACGGGAGTGGACCCACAAGCCATTACCTGCTGTGCGACGCAGACGCACTCAGGCCCCTGCACGCTGAGCTTCATGGGATGGAGCACGAAGAACACGCTATACACCGCGGGCCAGATGGTGCCTGGCGCGATCAAGGCAGGTGTGGAAGCGGTGAAGGGGTTGCAGCCGGCGCGCGTAGGCATCGCCACCGCACAGAGCCAGGTGGGTGTGAACCGGCGCCAAACACGCGAGGACAACAACGTGGGCCTGGGCCATCAGCCGTGGGCGCCGTACGACCCGGAGATGACCGTGGTGCGGGTGGAAGGCAAAAATGGAACCATTGCCAATCTGGTGCACTACGGCGCGCATCCGACGGTGTTCAATGCATCATCGCGGGCGATTTCACGCGATTGGCCCGGCGTAATGATCGACCGCGTGGAAGCGCTGACGAAGGCGCCGACGCTGTTTATCAATGGCGCAGTGGGGGATATTGCGCCACGCGTGCTGAACATGAGCGCGGTGGGCGATGGGGAAAGCGCGGTGCTCGAAGTGGGGTATCGCGCGGCAACGGATGCCATGGGCGCATGGCGGACGATCAAGCATTTTCAGGAATATCCGGTGGAGCTCATCACGGGGAACACAAGCTTTCCCTACAAGGATCTGGAGCCGCTTGAAGCAGCCCAAAAGAAGGTGGCGGAATGGGAGTCGCAGAAGCATATTTCCGGAACACCGGCGGCGGAGTTTGGGTATTGGAGCGCGGTGGTGGCGGCGCATCAGAAGGCGCCAGTGAAGGAGAAAGCGTTTTTCCAGGCGATTAGTGCGGTGGGGCCGGTGGTGTTTGTGCCTTCGCCGGGCGAGCCGTTCGCGCAGATCGTGCTGCGCATCAGGAAGCTGAGCCCGTTCCAGCACACCCTGGTATGCAGCACGACCAACGGGGGGCTGGCGTATTTCTGCACGCGGGAATCGATGCACCGCGGAGGTTATGAGGTTTGGGTGGTGCGGGCGACGGGACCGTATATCTATGCCGAGAATGTGGATGACGTGATCGTGGCGCAGAATGTAGCGTTGTTAAGGGAGCTGCATCCGAAGGTATATCCGGCGTTGTGAGAAGAGGCTTGCGGCCTTTTGGGGCTTCGGAGTCCGGGCTTCGGGACCCGGGTAAGAATGACATACAGATTAGGCAAGACAGGCGGCCGGAAGGCCGCCTGTCTGCTTGGTGCGCTTTGGAAACCCGAAACTCGAAACCCGTGCCTCACATGCACGATGTAACATAGCGGCATCCCCTTACCGAGATCCGATATGAGTGACCCCAATGCCGCGTTTTGCCTGACAAAGATCCTTTGCACTGTGGGGCCGGCAACGGCGGACGCGGGCATTTTGCTCAAGCTGATCAAAGCGGGCACGTCGGCGTTTCGAATCAACTTTTCGCACGGCACAGCGGAAGACCATTTAAAAAGCCTGCTGGCGATCCGCGAAGCAGAGGAAAAATCCGGCCAGCATGTCGGGGTGCTGGGAGACCTGTGCGGGCCCAAGCTGCGCATCGGTTCCGTGCAGGCACCCGGCATCGTGCTGGAAAATGGCGACCGCGTGGTGATTCAGAAATCCCCCACGTTCACGCCCGCGGCCCGTCCGCCGGAAGGCCTCATCACCTTCTGCACCAATACACCCGAGATCCTGGATGATGTGAAACCGGGCGAACGCGTCTTCATCAACGACGGCGAGGTAAGGCTGGTGATAATCGGCTGCGCCGGCCAAGGCACACCCGACTGCCAGGTGACACTGGAAGTATTGACCGGCTCCCTGGTTTCCACCGGCAAAGGCATCAACCTGCCCGACAGCCATTTGAAACTCCCCGCCATCACCGACCGGGACCGGGCGTGCGCCAAGTGGGCACTGGAAAACCACCTGGACTACCTGGCACTGAGCTTCGTGCGCACCGCGGAGGACATCAAGGAACTGCGTGCGCTTCTAACACACCTGAGCCCGGCAACAGGCGGGAAAATTCCGATCATTGCGAAGATCGAAAAGCCGCAGGCAGTGCAGGAGATCAACGGCATCCTGGAAGCCAGCGACGGAATCATGGTGGCACGCGGGGACCTGGGCGTGGAGATGGATCTGGCGCAGGTGCCGGTGATCCAGAAACACCTGATCACTTCGGCGCATGAGCATGGCAAGCAGGTGATTGTGGCGACGCAGATGCTGCAGTCGATGATCGAGGCGCCGATCCCCACGCGCGCGGAGGTGAGCGATGTGGCCAATGCGATTTTCGACGGAGCGGATGCGGTCATGCTTTCGGGTGAGACGGCTGTGGGGAAATACCCGCTGGCCGCAGTGGAGATGATGGCCCGGGTGGCACGTCAGACACAAGGTCACCTGAGTGAGACAACCCTGCTGGGCAACCTGATCGACCCTGGCGCAGTGGGATCACGAACGAATTTTAAACGCCAGAAAAACGTGACCAAGTACCGCACGGCTGCGCTGGCGCGGGCAGTGACCGGGATCGTAGCGGACCTGGAAGCCGGACTGGTGATCAACTGGTCGGAGGCTGGCGGCGGGGCGCGATTTTTGTCGCTCAATCGACTGAGCGTACCGATCCTGGCGTTTAGTTCGTCCAAGGATGCGTTACGGAAGATGAGCCTGTTTTTCGGTGTGGTGCCCTGCTACCTGGAGAGACCCCGCTCAACGGAAGAATTCCTGACGAAAGTGGATTGGTTTGTGGAGGAGACGGGGTTTGGAAAAAAGGGGGACGCGACGGTGGTGGTCAAAGGCGACCCGATCGGAACGATCGGGGTGACCAACGAGATCCGCGTGCATTACGTGGGGGATGCGCGATAGGAAAGCACCCGTCTTACTTCTTGGGTTCCGGCGGCTGTTCGCCAAAGCGCGCTGCGCTGGGTTCCACAACAGTGAGCCGGCTATTGGAGAGTTCGTATTTAATGGCCTGGGCGGTGAGGCCGGTGGGGTTTTCAGGATTGAAAATCTGCGTCATGCGGCCTTCGAAGGCTTCAAGGGTCATTTCGCGCTTTTCACCGCTATAAACGAGTTTGTCGGTGAGCATGCGCTGATTTTTCATGAACACGCGCACATCGCGCTCGGCGATGATCTGGTCGATGTCGGGGCGCTGGCCCTTGGCCTTGAGCCAGCCGTCCAACCCGTCGGTGGTCTTATTGAGGCGCGCCACCATCTGTGCGCAATCGAGCTGAACGATATCGTCAGAGCCTTTGGCCCTGTGGACCATTTGTACTTCGTCTTTCATGGTGAGGGCGTTCTCGCGGGCGTCCAAAACCATGCCCGTCTTCCACTTAAAGAGCGTGTCGCCACCGGCGGAGAGACGCAGAGCGCGCTCGAAATCGTTGGATTTCTGGGCGTCGTCGGGCTGCTTTTTGGCGTCCTGCTGATCATCTTCGATCAGCATTTTGCCCTCGCCTTTGACGTTGATGGACTGGGCGCTGGGGTCAAAGCGGACATCGTTACCGGCGATGGTGAGGCGGCTGGGCACTTTGCCGTCGGGGCCGGGCTTTTTGTAAGCTTGCATTTCGACCTTGCCGGTGGCATGAGCGTAGCGGAATTCCTGAAGCGCCAGTGCCGCGCCGGGGTCGGCGCCGACAGAGAGGAGGGTCTTGGCGGAATCGCTTTCAGCGGCAGCCTGCTCTGGGGCATTCAAGCGGGGGCGCAGATCGATCTTCAGCTTATCAGCCTTGATCTGGGTGACTTCTTTTTCAAGGTCCGCTTTGATGAAAACTTTATCGTTGATGAGTGCGGTGGCAAGCTTTTCGTTGTAATCCATGGATCCAGCCCAGGCGACGGTGACGGTGTCGGGCTTCTGGCCTTTGACGGGCTTGGCATCCGGGGTTTTGGCCTGCATCGTGTACTTGAGTTCGCCGGGGCCTTTGGCGACGAGGAACTTGAGGCCGCCCTCGTCCCAGAGGGTTAGATCTGAGCCGGTGATGATGCCGTCGGCGCGGACGATGCGGGCGGGTTTGGTGGATTTTGAAGTCAGGTGCACCCAATTGCGCTGGGCCTCCACGTCAACCTGATCGCCATAAATCTCAACGGATTCGGAAGTCAAAGGCGCTTTTGGATTCTTGGCGTCGCGTGTCTCCTGCGTCTTGATGACAACATTTTCGGAAATGCTGACGGTCTTCATCGGCGGCACGCCGGAGGTGAAAAGGCGATTGTTCTGCTGGCCGGCCTTGGATTTGGGAGGCACGCCCTGGGCGAAGACGATCTCCATCTGACCAGCGCTAAGCGTGCTGGGCCCCTGTGAGCCGATGATGTTGCCTTGGATCATGAGCTTGCCGGGGATGATGCGGTCGTGGTCGTCAGTGGTAAGTTCCAAAAGGAGACGCGCCGCGGCCAAGGCGACGGGCTGGCCGTTGGAGACGGCCGAAAGTTTGACGGGGGAATCGGCGCTGATCATGCGCAGGAGAAGGCGGCTGTCCTTGGAGGGGCGGGAATCAAAGGTAAGGGCAAGGCGGCCGGTGTTTAAAGCAAAGTCCGCATGCTGGACCTGAACATTCCCCAGAAAAGTGACGTCTGAGAGCTTGATGTTCTTGCCGCCGGAGATGTCCTGCGTGACAACTGGCAGACCCGGGGCGCTGCTGATGGGGGTCTCAGACGCGGCGGGCAGATTCTCGGCAAACTTCAGATCCATCTGCTTCGACCATGCAACAGTGAGGCCCGGGGGAAGGCCGTCATCCTTGGATTGCGGCTGCGAAGCGGAGGCAGTGGTGAAGGCCTCAAGGATGTTTTTGGGAAGGAGTTGATCATCCTTGGGACCACCGGGAGTAATAATCATGCCGGGGCCAAGTATGGCGGATTTCTTGTCGTCCGCATAGTCAACCCGGGTGGTGCGCACAGCACCCATCTGTGGGGAAACGAGCCAGAGGTTGCCGTCTTTGCGCGGAAGAAGGGCCAATTTGCCCAGACCAGCGGTGTAGTCGATCTGACCCGCCAGCACGGCTTCGCGGCGAATGGTCTCGACCTTCAGATCCTGCCCGATGAGACGGACGAAAGTATCAACGGACTTGGCTTCCTCTGGGATGTTACCGACGGCAGGCTCGATCAGAAATAAGCCCCCCCACTTGATGGTGATGTCCTTCTCACTGGGGGCAAAGAGAACCATGGGGTCATCGCGACGCGGCCCGGTGGGCTGGGTGCTGGGGGCGCTTAAAACCTCGGCAAGGTTAGCGAGACTCTCCGCGGTAAGGGCGGCAGTGCGCTGGGAAGCAGTGAGCGCGCCGGGCTTGGCGTCGCCCGTAGCGCTGGGGCCCGAAACGGTGGTGAGCATCTGCTCCTGGCTGGTCTTGGGGTTACGCGCGTAGACATCAAGCGAATCGGCCTGTACGTCAGCTTCGGGAGTGCTGATGCGGACGTTTTTCTCAAAGCGGATGTGGTACTGGCGATTGGCCTTGGGATCGGAGTTTACAGAGTTAGCAGGTGTTTTAGACGGCTGAGTGGATTGGGTGGTCTGGCGGGTTTGAGGGCCTTGGGCAAGGCGAAGATAATCACCTTTGGCGACTTCAATGCGGGCGATTTCACGTTCCGGTTCGTTGTAGGAAAGTGAAATACCCGTGCCGCGGAAATCCATCTTGGGCGTCATCAGGCGAAGAGGATCGGGTGAATCAAGCTGGCCCAATTCAAGGTCGAAGTGGGCATTTTCAAGAAGAATGATGAGCTTGATGTCTTCCGAGCGGTCGGAAAGGTCGACCGCGCGGTGTGCGGGGCCGTCGAAGAGACGGATAACGGCTTTGCCCTGAAAATCCCCGGAGCGAGGCTGATTATCGGGAGCGATGAATGTGCCGCGCTCCGCAAGGATCTCAAGCACCTGATTGGGCTTGAGATGGATGCGCGCGCTGGGCTTGAGGACATCGAGCACGCCCTGGGGCTTAGGATCGACCTTGTCAGCGAAAACCTGGATCAACTGCCCTTTATCATTGACCTTATTAAGAATCGGCTTTTTGATGGACTGGATGGGGTTTGAGGGGATTTCCTGTTCAGGCGGCTTTGTGACCGAAGGAGACATGTTTTGCGTGCCCTGCGCGGTGATGCGCTTGGGCTGGGTGGTGGGAACCTGGCTGGCGGGGTCGATCTTGAAGATCCACACCAGCAAGGCAATGGCCATGAGAACAGAAACGCCGACCGCCAGGTACCGCTTGGACATTCCAGCCTTCCGGGTAGATGCGAGAGGAAAGGCCCCGGCACGGATGCGGGGCAAGTTGACCATTGTATGCGCGGAGTTGGAGCTTCGGGGTCCAGGCCGCGGGTTTCAGCTATAGCGTCAGATACCGACGGATGAATCGTGCACAGAGATGGCCGCAAGGCCTTATTTAAAGGCGAGCGTGCCAGGTGATTACATCGGCGATATCGCGCTTGAGTTGGGCTTTGAGGGGATCGATGCCGGGAAAACGCATTTGATCGCGCACCCAACGGTGAAATTCAAGCGTGACAGGGGTGTTATACAGATCACCGGTGAAACCGACGAGGTGTGCTTCGAGGGTTTGTGAGAAGACGCCGAAGGAGGGTTTGACACCCAAGCTGATGGCGGCGGGAAAAGCCTGGCCGGAAGCGAGGGTGGCGATGCCGGCATAAACGCCGTCGGCGGGAAGCGCACGCCCCGCCAGGGAAGAAAGATCAAGATTAGCGGTGGGAACACCGAGCGTGCGGCCGCGCTGCTCACCTGTCACCACGGTAGATGCAAGGGCAAACGGTCGGCCCAGGCAGCGTGCGACATCCACCACGCGCCCCTTGCCCAGGAGCCAGCGGATGAGTGTGCTGCGGACTTCTGCGATGGTGTGGTCGGAAAGCTCGACATGGACAGGGGAAACGATGACGGGCGCGAATATGAGTTTGGCTCCCAGTGAGTGGAGCATGGCGATATCGCCGCGCCGGTTGTGGCCAAAGTGGAAATCCGGCCCTTCAACAATGCCGACCATGTGATGGGAGTCGATCAGCATCTGGATGAAGGATTCTGGCTCTTGAAGGAGCAATTCGCGCGTGGGGGTGACGATGTGGACTTGATCCGCACCCGCGGCGTGCAAAAGCGCCTTGCGAGTAGCAATATCAGTAATCAGAGGCGGAACACGCCCAGGCGTTGGCGCCAGCAAATGGGCGGGGTGGGGATCAAACGTGAGAGCAATGAGGCTGGCATCGGTTTTATCCGCCAGCGCCCGGCCGGCTTGAAGAAGCGCCCGGTGGCCCTGATGGACGCCGTCGAAATTGCCGATGGTGATGACACTGCGGTTCATGGGGGATGATAAGGATAGCGAGGGTTTGGTCTTGAGGGAATTAACTGCGCGGCCTGTGGCGGCTTTCCGCCGAAGGCCTATTTCACAAGCTGGAACCACTGACACGCTAAAAGGGACAGCAGTATGTCTCTCTGGATGTTCAAATTTCAGTTTTTTACTGAATGTTACTCCAACATGCAAGAGTCAAAACAGCGTTCTATTGCACGGAATTTTGCTTAAATGAGAAGCTCAAACTCTTACTATTGACGACCTCCATCAGTATTTTCATTTTTGAAATTAAAGCCGTTCACTTTATACTTTTTAGAGTTCTCATCTCGCCTCATCCCATTGTTTTTAGCTAAGGTCGACAAAATGACAAAGTACGCACGTGATTTCCAATCCGGGTTCACCCTTGTGGAATTGCTGGTGGTGATTGCCATTATCGGAGTTCTGATTTCGATGCTGGTTCCCTCGCTGGGCAAAGCGCGCGAGGGCGCAAAGATGATCGACTGCGCAAGCCGACAGCGGCAGGTGTACCTGCTGGCGATGGCCTACCGTGAAGACAACAAGTATTTTTACCCAGCGTGCCACTTTTACCGGTCGGACATCAATAACCCGGAGAGAAACTTCGCGATGGCTTTCGCTTACGCCATCTACCCGTACATGCCCGCGGGAATGAACACCATCAATTCCTATGCCTCGCGCCCGCGAACCAACATCCTGTTTTGCCCCAGCAGCATTTACAACCCCTCTCCGCTAACCGCCGCCACAGTGCAACCCTGGGTTTACGCAGGCAATGCTCTGATCATCGGCTACAACACCGCCATGCAGTTCGGCGGCGGAAATATCGATAGCTGGACAACAACGGATCTTGTCCAATACGGTGTAAAAAAGGAGCTGCGCCAAGGATACTCAATCGCCTATTTGAGTGAATTGTCCGGCAACTCCCCGTATCTGTTTTACGGCACTTCGGGCAACTATGTTAAATACAACCATTTCGAAGGCAAATCTGTGAACGTGACCATGTCGGACGGAGTGATCCGCGGGTTCCATGAGCCTTTAGGCACGGCGATGACGCGCGCAGTTGCCGATCCCAAGCGGCTGGCCATCTGGTAACAACTGCGCCTCCGCCCATCGGGCCGCGTCTTTCCCCTCGCGTAAGCGGCAGCGCAACCGCATGCGCTCCCAACGCTCGAATTCATAAGCGCATTCCAAAGCCTTGCGCTCATCTGGTTATCATTGGCCCAACTGTCACATCGATATCACATTGGAGGAGCATGGCCATGGCCGAGAAGAAACCAGCACAGAAACCGGTTGAGAAAAAAACGACCCAGGCAAAGGTGAAAAAGAGCGCACAGGCTGCGACACCCGCAGTGGAGGCAGCGATCAAAGACGGGGCACCTGCGCCGGGGTTTGAACTTAAAGACCAGAACGGCATGACGCACAAGCTCTCTGACTATGCCGGGAAATACATCGTGCTCTACTTTTACCCCAAGGACGACACGCCCGGCTGCACTACGGAAGCCTGCCAGTTCCGCGATATGAGCAAAGAATTTGTCAAACACAATGCAGTCGTGCTGGGAGTGAGCCCCGACACCGAAAAGAGCCATGCGAAATTCGCGGCCAAGTTTGAACTTCCTTTCCCCCTGCTTGCGGATACGGAAAAAAAGATGGTGGAAGCTTACGGCGTATGGAAGGAAAAGAGTATGTACGGTCGCAAGTACATGGGCGTGGAACGCACGACATTCCTCATCGGCCCTGACGGGAAAGTGGTGCACGGATGGGCGAAAGTGAGCGTAACAGGGCACGACGCAGATGTGCTTAAGGCCCTGACCGGCAAGTAAGTTTAGACGGCTATATTAAAACACTTACGGTTATCGCTGGACTTCAGGCCGCGAGCTCGCTGCAGATGAAAACAAAACAACCCCTGCATACGGCTGGCGGATGCAGGAGTTGATATTTACTTATGGGAGGCTCAGCCCTGCATGAGCTTGTCGAAAATGCCGCTCAAACCCAAAGTCTGCTTGAGAAGCTTTTTACCTTTGGCGGTGATCGTCCATTCAAATACCCGCTGCTGCTGGGAATTTTTAGACTTGCCTGGCCTGATGAGCTGACGGTCGGCCATTCGCCGGGTGACGATGAACTGATAGTTATAGGCCACTTCTACCTTCGTCAGCTTCTTGTAACAAGCGGCGATTTGCGACGAGGTAATCGGGCCGTGCTTATCAACGATGGCGAGAATAATGCTCTGATGGAACGTTGTTCCATGCGGGTGTTTGTCGCTTGGCATGACAGCTCCCCTGCCTCCTGAAAATTTAAACGTGAACGGCACATTGAGGGCTAATAAACAATCAACCCGCCCCAGAAGCCATTCCCCCTGACCCATTCATAATAGCACGGTAAACGCGCGTGGGACGCGACTTAGAAAATATGTGTACGGGAAGCGTTAAGGGAGAGTAAGTCTCAGGATCAGGGCCAAACCGGCTCCAGCCTCACCGATCCTGCTTCTTCAATCCCTCCGTTGAGTCAAAGCTCGTTTGGTAAATCGACCCCTAAGAGACATTCGGCGGCAGTGTGGATCAGATCATCAGGCCCGACAAGGGCGTGAGTAACACTGGTGGCAGTGCGGCTTGTGGGCTGATCGCCGGTTTTGAGGGCCGGGTCGTGGTATTCCATCTCGCCAAAGCCTGAGCCGTTGTAGCTCTGGAGAACATCACCGTGAATGGGACCGCCAAGCTCAGAAACGGGTTGATCACAGTACCCCAGACCCGGCTGGACAGGGAAATGGCGAACTAAAAGCGTCGAAACGCGGCCAAGCTTGCGGTAATATCCCATGCGGCCGCAGGTCTGCGTCGGTGAAAGGCCGATCTTATAGCGCCCCTGCCCGTCAATCTTGAAGTGCACGGCTCCGCCCACCTGACGTACGCGATCGTCAGAAAGTTTGTCGTAATAAGAGCGGGGCTTGGTGGCCAACCCCACCGTGGGACATACAAGCCATCCCGCTGGTGGAATCTGAAGCAGGTCCCAAACACCCACATACATACCCGGACGATCAAAAGCGGTGACCGCAAGGGTATTTGTAACGGCAAAGCCAAAATGGGTGAGGCCTGAATCAAGGCCGACGGGCGCATCAATAAGCTCAAAGGCGCGGGAGATGGAAACGGATACGTAAGTCCTGGGAGAAAGCCTGTCTTCAAGGCGCATATCCGCGGCAAGGGCGACGTGGCGAGCGGTGTGGTGAATTAAGCGGTAGTGGCCCGGTTCCATGGCGGGTGGGGTCAGTGAGCACTCGGCCGGGTGGGTCATTACCTTGGAAAGGTCTTTAAAAATGTAGTTAATTTCGGGGGCAATCCAGAGGCGGTCACCTGCGGCTGGAGATTTTTGCAGGGCTTGGGCGGCTTTGCCGGTTTCCTCAAGTGAGGTGTCATGAAAAAAGAGATTTCCGGGCATATGGGCGAATTCACAGGCCAGAGCACGTGCGCCAGAGAGTGAAACAAGCAGGCGGCCGGAGGCGTTTCCCAGGGCAAAAACGGCCTGACCAGCGGATTGAAGACTGGCGGAAAGCTTTTCGATATCGCTTGCGGGGCTCGCCTGGTGGGTCATGAAATCACTCCTTGGCAGATAACTGGCGTTGCAAAAAGCGGACTTAATGCTGGGCGGGCGCGGTGGAAGGGACTGATGGAACGGGCTCCGCAGGCGGCTGATAGGGCACAATGGGTTTGAGATCAAAGCCTTTGCGGGCGGCGTCTGCGGGGGGAAGGTGCTGCAGCGGGGCATTGGGATCATTTACAGCGGAGTTTTCGTCAGCAGGATAGAGGGCTTTGATGTATGGACCCGGGTGAGGCGTCGCATCCGCCAGGACGAGGTTTAAGGGTGCACGGAGGTAAACCATGCAGACGAGTGCGGCCAAGGCAAGAAACGGGCCGTACGGGAGAATTTTAGCGCCCTTCTTGGTGACACCCTGAATGGCAAGGGTGAGAAGCCAGTAACCCACTCCCAGAAACGGCGCGACGAGATAAACGGCGAGGATATTGACCGAGCCCAGGACCGCACCCATGGCAGCCATGAGGTGGACGTCACCCAGGCCCATGGCCTCTTTGCCGAAGAAAAGCGTGCCAAGAATGCGGGTGAGCCAGATGGAAAGGCCGCCGATGAGGTACCCAAATCCTGCGCCGGCAAAGGCGATTAAGGCAGGCGGTTGAGGGTTGGCAGCGTCCCACGGGGAGAATTTGCACAGGAGCACCGCGCACACGATGGCGAGAACGGCAGGGATGGCCAGGAAGATGGCCTCCGCAAGCATTTCGCGGCGGGCGTAAGGGTAAGAAAGGATGATGTCCGGCTGGTCCATGGGCTCCTCGGGAGGGAGGGGCGCAGCCATTGTCATAACAACAGGCTTGGGGGCTTCAGCAACGTGTTCGGCTGCCACCGGGGCAGCTTCGGGTGAAGCGGGGGCGCTTTCAGCGGCAGCCGCGCGGTCGGCCGCCTGCTGGGCTTCCAGTTCCTTGAACTTGGCTTCCATGAAGGTGTCGTAATCGTCAAAGCTGCGAGGCATGATCTTAAAATGAACCAGCGCGCTGGAGATGGCCAAGCCGATCAGCCCCCCCACCGCCAAGCCGATGCCGATGTTGTGGGCAAAGGTGTTGATATCCGGGCGTTCAAACAGGCTGGGCTTCACGAAAGACATGACCGGTAAGATGAAATCAAGCGAGTTGGGAAGCACGCGGTCGCTCAAGAGCTTGCCCACAATCGGTGAACCGGCCAAAAAGGTGGAAGCGGGCATAAGGATGAGCGCAAAAGCGGCGATCGTCCAGGTGATCTGCGTGGGGATAACGTAATAGCGGTAGTCGATGAGTGTCCCGGCGATGAGCCCGGAAACCATGATCAGCACGGCAATAAACGCAGGGGCTGAATGGTTGAAGCCAAAGGCGCCCAGGCCCACCTGCGCAGCGCCGGGGGCCATGTAGTACCACCAGTAAAGCAGGGCGAAAAGAATGGCGGTAAAGGTTTCAACGCCGGGGTATTGAAAGCTGATGCGCACGCCGCAGTGGGAGCATTTGGCCTTTAAGTAAAACCATGCGGCGATGGGAACGTTTTCCCACCACTCAAGCTGATTTTTACAAGCGGGGCAAAAGGAGAAGGTGGGCTTAAAGACAGTCAGGTCATTGGGCAGGCGATAGACAACGACATTTAAAAAGCTGCCGATGCAGGCACCGATGACAAAGAAGAAGACAAGCCAAATAGAGTGAAACAGCATTTCGTCAGGCACCGAGCGTCTCTCTTTCGGATTTTAAAGTATGGCGTGTCATGGCCTTACATCTTAATTGGCGGCTTCATCCGTGCCGGGTTCCCGATTCGAATCAGCCTTGACGGAGAGTTTACCGTCGGGCTCGACCTGAAGTTCCTTCAAGCGCGACTGGACGCGCCCCAAGATCCCTTCACAGTGTGCGATGAGCTGTTTGCCGCGCACGCACTGGTTAATGGATTCTTCAAGGGGCACCTCGCCGGACTCGATTTTGTCGATGATCCGTTCAAGTTCGCGGATGGAGTCTTCGAAGCTGGGCATTTTTTCGTTGGTGTTGCCGGTCATAGGTGACAATTTACCAGACGGGGCGAAATTCTTGCGGGCATGGGTCGATGTTCTTTGCAATCATTCATGTATTATTTTGTCTCCAATACTGAATCAAACAGTTCAACGGCAAGGAAGACCCATGGAGTTTTATGACGCGGATGTGTTGATCGGGCGCGCGATCGACCAGGATGAAGATGCCGCGCCGACCGTTACGGATGTGGCCAGTGAACTGGATCGCAACGGTGTGGCCCGGGCGCTGGTGACGACCACCAAGATATTGCATTCGCATGTGGACTGGGGCAATGAGGAACTGGTGGAATCGCTCAAAGGCCAAGCGCGAATCAAGCCGATCCTGGGTACTTGGGGTATCACAGACCGCCCTGCCGCCGGCGACATGGCCGCAAGTGTGGATAAAGCAGTGAAGCTGGGCGCCGGGGGCTTTCAGCTTTGGACCAAGGAATGCTATGTGGTGTTTGCATCATGGCAATTCCCGGAATTATTTCCGGCAATGGCCGAGCGCAACTTGCCCCTTTTCATGCACATAGACCAGGGAGATTTCAACGGTGTGCATGACGTCATGACGGCGTATCCGAAACTCAAACTGGTGCTGCAACGTGTGATTTACAGCGATTCACGAAAAGTGCTGGCCCTGATGAAGCAGCACCCGGGCCTGCACGTCTGCACCTCACCGGGCTTTGTGGGTGGAAGCGTGCTGGAGCAGTTCGACCGCTATGTGGGCGCTGACAGGCTGGTGTTTGGTTCGGGCCTGTTTAAGTACGACCAGCTTCCGGCAGTTGCACAAATCAGTTATTCGACTCTGCCAGATGAAAAGAAAGCAATGATCGCCGGCGGAAACCTGACCCGCCTGATGGAGGCCATCCGATGAAAACCGCCAATTGCGCCGCTTGCCACGCCCGCGACCACTCCGTGACCGATCTGCAAAAACAATTGATTGTGCGCATGGTCAAAGGCCAGGTTTTGGGCGAAACCGTGTTTGATGTCCACTCGCACACGTGCGATGGCTGGTCGCTGGGGTCGATCTACGATGGCTCCAGCGAAGGTCTGCATCAGGAGATGGACGCCCTGGGGTTCACGGGCATGGCGTGCTCAGCCGTGTGCGCGATTTCCGGGATCGATTTCAAGCGTGCCAACGACAGCCTCCTGGCCGACATCGCCAAGCCGGGCAACCGCCTGGCCGCGTATGTGGGCATCGACATCCGCCAAGGCGATAACCTGATCCCCGACATTCTGGCTTACCTGGCCAAAGGTTTTTCAGGCGGGAAGATCTACACGCGCTGGGGCGTGCCCTACGACGATGCGCGATATGACCCGGTGTTTGAGATCTTCAACGCCCGCAGCATGCCGATGCTGGCCCATACCTGGGGCGCCAATGACGTGCGGCAACTGGCCAACGCGGCTAAGAAATTTCCGAAGATCAACTTCATTGCCGCGCACACCGGGTCGGCGGATCTAGGCGTCTACATGGAGACGGCGTCGAAGGTGGAGAACCTTTACATCGACACGGCCTACTCCCGCGGGCCGCGCAACCTGATCGAAACCGTGGTGCGCACCATCGGCAGCACCAAGCTCTGCTTCGGGTCTGATGCCGCGCTTTTCAGCGCGGCTCAGCAGGTTGCGCGAGTGGTGACAGCGCGCATCAGTGATGAAGACCGCCGGAACATCCTGGGGCGCAATGCCTTGAGATTGTTTCAAGGGGTCACGCCACGGTGATGAGTTAACCCCCAAACAAGCCTGGCGTGCCGTCGTCTTTGGACGTGCGCCGAGGCTTGCGGACGGATGGCTTTGGCTTAGATTCCGGCTCGGATCGCCCATGATCCGGGACCGGTTCCGCGCCCGTGACCCGGCTTTCAACCGTGCCGTCGAAAAAGACGGTGGAGAGCGTCTGCCCGGGTTTGGCGTCCGTGGCGGAGCGGATGAGCTTGCCTGCCGAATCCGTGGTGTAAGTGAAACCTCTGCCCAGGACTTCGTCTGGCCCAATCAGACGGAGCTGCCGCGCTTTTTCCTGAAGCGTCTGCTGTGCTGATCTGGCTTTTAAATCCATCGCGCGGGCCAGACGCGCCTTAAGCGCATCCAAGCGTTCCTGATGCGGAGCGATAAGCTGTTCCGGCTGGCGCATCACCTGGCGGGCGGCCAAAGCGTCCAGCCTTGCCCGCAATGGCACAAGCGCGCTCTCCGGGTTTCGCAGTCCCGGATGTGAAGCAAGCCGATCCAGCGAAGCACGGGCACGGATCAAGCGCGGCTCAAGCGCGTGAGCCAAGCGCGCCTGCGCCTGGGTCAAGCGTGCCCGCGGGCTTTCCAGCAATGCGGTCGACTTTCGGAAAATGGGATGGCGCGAATACTCTCCCAGCGACTGGCGCGCGTGCTGAAGACCCCGTCCCAATACAAACATCAAGCGGCGGGAAAGTGCGCCAGTCTGGCTCAAAAGCACGTCGCGCTCAGGCACCAGTTTCATGGCTGCCTGGGTGGGCGTCGCGCAGCGTTCATCGGCCACGAGCTCCGCCACAGTGGTATCCGTCTCATGGCCGATGGCCGCCACCACCGGAAACGGGCAGCGGTAAATGGCATCGGCCACCACGCGCTCGTTGAAGGCCCAAAGGTCTTCAATGGACCCGCCGCCGCGCGTGAGAATGATGGCGTCGATCCCCAGCGCGCGCCCATGAATGGAGACAGCATCAATGGCCCGGGCGATCTCCGGCGCGGCTTGCGCGCCCTGCACACGCGTATCAAGCAGATAAAGCTCACACCCCGGCCAGCGGCGATCCTTGGTGTTTAAGACGTCCTGCAATGCCGCGCCGATGCGCGAGGTGATCACCACGATGCGCTGCGGAAAAACCGGCAGCTGCTTCTTGCGCTCGGATGCGAAATATCCCTGCTGGCGGAGATCTTCCATCAGCGCCTTAAGCTGCGCCTCCAGCGAGCCCTGGCCGACAGGCTCCAGCGAATCCACATAGAGCTGGACCTGCCCGGACTGGTCGTAATAATCGATCCGACCCGTGGCGATGCATTGCACGCCATCGGCCATCTTGAACGCCACTTTGCGCGCGCTGGAAGCAAAGCAGACGCAGCGGAGCGTGGCGGTAGCGTCCTTGAGCACGAAGTACCAGTGGTTGCGGGCAGAAAAGTTGCTCACCTCGCCCACGATACGGATTTTGCCGGGGATTTTCGACATCAACGCATCGCGGATCATCCCCGACGCCTCGGTGACGGTCAGCGGTTTCCCCTGGCCTGAGGCAGGCTTGGGAGCGGGGATCTTGCCGGAGTCGAAGGGTAAACGTGTCATGGGCCTGTCATTTGTGAACTGCTGTCAATCCATTTATTCAAGCGCTTTAACGCGCATGGTCGTCAATCATAGATTATCGCGTGGGGCCGAAGTATTCGTCTCCCTGCCTGCTGCAAAGGAAGGCGTCGCATTTGCAGGGCGGGGGTCCACAAACAGGGCAGCCGAAGTTCTCCTTAAGACTGATGTCATGCCAATAGGCTTTGATGACACGGTCGACCTTGAAGCCCATGGAGAGGAGCATTTTGAGGGAGGACTGGGGTGAGTGGGAATCCCAGGAAAGGCCGACGAAGACCTTTGCGCCGTGGTCGGTGAGCCATTGAATGATGTAAGCAGTCAAGCGTGTGCCCAGGCCATGGCCACGGTAGTCAGGATGGACGACAAGGGATCTGAGAAAGCCGACCGGGCCGCGGTCGGAGTATTCGTCAAAGGGAGATTCGAGGACCGGCCCCAGGACCCTGGCGTTCATGATGGCGGCGACGGTGTTTTTCTCTGGGTCGACCGCGGCGAAAAGAACGCCGTCAGCGCACCACTGGCGGAGATGTTCCAAGTCGTATGTGCCTGAGCCCAGGCCGTCGTTGAGCAGCTTGGCGCCCTGGGTGAGGATGTCAGTCTCGTCGGCAGAAACTTGATGAATGGGAAGCATGATGATCTCTCAAGCCGGTTGGGGTGAGGCGCGCCCTTCGCTGGTGTATTTGAGCACAGCCTCCGCAAACGCGTTGCCCCGCTGTTCGAAATTCTCAAACTGGTCCCATGAGGCGCAGCCCGTGCTGAGCAGAACCACATCGCCCACGCGGACGCGGTCGATGGTTTCCTCGATGGCGCGGTCCAGGGTTTCACAACGGACGACCTCAGCACAGAAACGCTCCCAGGAAGAGGTTCCACCGCAGCAGGAGGCGGGCGATACGCCGTGCGTGGCGGAATCGTCATACGTCCACTCTTCGATCAACCGCGCGATGGCCGGACCGGTTTTGCCGATGGTGTAAACGGCCTTGGCATGGCGCGCCGCCAGCTTCGCCAGACCGGCAAAATCGCTTCCCTTGTCATACCCGCCGAGGATGATGTGTACACGGTTGGCGGGGAAGCTTTCCAGCGCGATGGCCGCGGCTTCCGGCGTGGTGGCTTTGGAGTCGTTGAAGTAACGCACGCCTGCATGCTCGCACACGAATTGAAGGCGATGCGCCAGGCCAGGAAAGCGTGCGACGATTTCAAATACACGCTCACGCGTGGCCACGCCCGCCTGCGCGATGGCCTCCGCCGCCAGCGTCGCGTTCCAGCGGTTATGGACGCCGGGAAGGACCATCTCAAGCTCCGGGGCCACAGCATCCGCCGCCCATGTGACCAGGTTCGGCGTCACGGCTTTGAAATGCTCCGTCTGCCCCGGCCCGATGATGGCGATATCCACTGGCTTTTGATGGTCCAGAATGGTTTGCTTGGCGCGGCGGTATTCTTCGAGCGTGCCGTGGCGGTCCAGGTGGTTGGGGCTCAGATTCGTCACCACGGCAATATGCGGAGACCACTTATCCTGCTCCAGCCCCTCGAGCATAAAACTGGAAATCTCCAGCACCACCCAATCCGAAGGCTTGATTTTGTCCAACTCTCCCAAAAGGGAGCCGCCGATGTTCCCGCCGACATGCACGGCATCCTCACCCAGGATTTCCTTGAGCGCCAAACCGATCATCGCCGTAGTAGTGGATTTCCCCGCGCTGCCGGTGATGCCGATCACATGATTGGGATTGGGCAGGTTCTGCGTGAGCAGGCGAATCTCACTGGTGAGCTTCACACCCGCGCGAATGGCGGCCTGAATGAACTTGTTTTCCCGCGTATCCACGGCAGGATTCACCACGACAAGATCCGCGCCGGCAAAGTCGGATTCCAAATGCTCACCCAGACGGAACTCCACGCCCAAGCCATCAAGTTGCTTGACGCTTTTAACCAGCGTGTCAGGCGCGGCTTGATCCGTCACCAGCACCTTCGCTCCGCGAGACACGAGAAAACGCGTCACCCCGACCCCACCGCCGAAGCGGCCCAGGCCCATGACAACGACGCGCTTGTTTTTAAGGTCATCCATAACCCGGGCCCTTCCGTGCTGAAAATCAAAGAATCTCTTCTATCTTATCGGCGCTTGGAGAGGTGATGCTCCAGTTCGCGGACCTGATCAGGTGGGTGGCCAGGGTAAAAGCATTTGGAGGAATAGGTGGCATGTGCACCCGGGTTATCGGGTGG
>CAZGOM010000066.1:0-27195 GCA_964527265.1 uncultured Phycisphaeraceae bacterium
TGGGTACACGCTTAACCCGGGGCTTAATTATGCGACCCCTGCCGGGGTCGGGGAGTGGGCGTTCGTGGATTGACGGGGATGGGTGGTCGTGATGGAGCGGTTGGGAGTGTGGATGGTTGGCTTAACCCCAAGCTAGATTATTTGACTTCCACCCGGTGGTCGGGAAGAGATTTTGTATTTTTCCAGGAAGGAGAATGAGATGGCATCAACCTATTTGAGTCTGCATTATCACTTGGTTTTCGGGACCAAGGATCGGGTGGGGTCCATCGCGCCCGAATGGAGATCCGATTTGCACGGATACATGGGAGGAACGATCGATGGCCTGGGTGGAGTGGCGGAATGCGTGGGAGGGGTGGCGGACCAAGTCCATCTTTTGATTAGATTGAAGGCGACCCATTGCCTGGCGGATGTTTTGCGTGAATTGAAGAAAGCATCATCGACATGGGTCCATGAGGAGATGGGCGTAAAGGAATTTGAATGGCAGGAGGGATATGGTGCGTTTACTGTGGGAGCGACAGGCTGTGAAAGAGTGGTCAATTACATCAAGAATCAAGAAACGCACCATCGGACAAAGTCATTTCGCGACGAGTTGATTGAGATGCTGGAGAGGGCGGGGGTGGAATACGATCCGAGATATCTGGATTGAAGTGAAAAAGGGGGAGTCAATGGAATGCTGTCGCGTTGATGGGAGGTCTTTCTGCGACCGTCGAGGTCGCAGAAAGATGGGAATTTTGTTTTTGTTTGTGACCCCGGGTGTCGCGTGAGTACACGCTCAACCCGGGGCTTAATTATGCGACCCCTGCCGGGGTCGGGGAGGGAGGGTTGATGTTGGTTTTTCAGTTTTTGCGCGAAAACATTATCATGTTGGGCCTGATTGAAACATCACTCCTTTTCAAGAACTCTGGAGCAAGTGACTTATGAAGAAGCCTATTCGTGTTGCGGTGACTGGTGCGGCGGGGCAGATCGGGTACAGCCTGTTGTTCCGCATTGCGTCGGGCGCGATGTTCGGGCCGGAACAGCCGGTGATTCTGCAACTGATCGAAGTGCCTTTTGAGAAGGCGATGCAGGCGCTCTCAGGCGTGGCGATGGAACTGGATGACTGCGCGTTTCCGCTCTTGTCGGGCATGGTGCTGACGAGCGATCCGAAAGTGGGCTTTAAGGATGTGAACTGGGCGTTGCTTGTGGGGAGCAAGCCGCGCGGGCCGGGGATGGAACGTGCGGACCTGCTTAAGGACAACGGCAAGATTTTCGTAGGCCAGGGCAAAGTGATCGATGAAGTGGCGGCGGATGATGCGCGCGTGTGCGTGGTGGGCAACCCCGCGAACACCAACTGCATGATCGCAGCCAACCAGGCCAAGCGCCTGCCCAAGAGCCGTTTCACCGCGATGGTGCGCCTGGACCAGAACCGCGCGCAGACCCAGCTTGCCCAGAAGGCGAATGTGGCGGTGAGCGATGTGACGGACATCTTCATCTACGGGAACCACAGCCCGACGATGTTTGCGGACTTCACGAATGCGAAGATCAATGGGAAGGCTGCGACGAGCGTGATCACGGATATGCCGTGGCTGAGCACGACGTATCTGGAGACGGTGGGCAAGCGCGGGGCGGCAATCATCGCGGCGCGCGGGCTGAGCTCGGCGGCTTCGGCGGCGAACGCGCTGGTGGACCATGTGCGCGACCTGAACACGCCCGGCAAGGTGCACTCGCTGGCGGTGGAATCGGACGGCAGCTATGGTTTTGCGCCTGGGGTGTGGGCGGGCGTGCCGGTGAAGACGACTTCGCCGGGTACGTATGCCGTGCTTCGGGATTACCCGATCAATGAACTGGCGGCGTCGAAGATCAAGATCACCAACGATGAGTTGGTGGGTGAACGCGAGATGGTGAAGGACATGCTGGTTTCGGCTTGAGCCGAAACAGAGAGTGGATGATAGAAAGTAGACTTAGAGCCGGTCGTCCCTGGTGGGCGACCGGTTTTTATTTTTTAGCGAAGGGGGCGGTATGAAGAAGCAGTGGAAGGTTTTGATCGGGGTGGTGGGGGTGTTGGTTTTGGTTGCGGGGGGGAGGTGGGGAGTGGTGGTGATGGGACGTGACGGGGGCGGGAGGTATGAGAGTTCGCCGAATAAGAAATATGTGGCGAGCGCGATGAGCCTGTCTGAGAAGAAGTATTGGGGCGGTCGGAGGGAGTATCTTGAGTTTTACATTGCGGATGACAGGGGAAATGTGGTGAGGCGGGCGGAGATTGATGATGCGAAAGTTGATCCGGTGTATTGGCGGGAGGATGGACGCATTGAATGGGCGGAGGATAGCGCTTGGGTGCGATTTGTTTCGGAAGATGTGACGTTGGTGCTGCCGGTGAGGTGAGGGGGTGAGTAAAAACGCTGGGGAGGAAATAGAGATGGGGCGTTATGGGTTTGTTGGCATGAACGGAGGCGCGTGCAAGAGACGGCTTGAGTTCGGCTCAAACCGTGGCACCCAGTACCCAGCCGCCGCATGAAGAACAGAGAAGACATGCTCACGAAGACGAGAGCATGGCACGCGGATGGAGATGAATCGGGTCAGCGGGTCATGGCCCAGATGCCTGCGGCGAGGTTGATGGCGAATGCGAGGAAGGGGATGAGGAGGTAGAGGATGCCTTTGCCGCGGTCTTTGAATGTGCCGTCGATGGTGAGGATGGGTTTGCCGGGGAGTTCGTCGAGCATGGTGGCGGAGCGGCCGGGTTTTGCGGGGTGGTAGAGGACGGGGAGCGCGTCGGGATTGTTGACACGGGGGAGGTCGGAGAAGCAGCGGGCTTTGTAGCGTTTGCCGTCTTTGGCGATGAACTGGAGGGTGTAGCGGTGCTGGAGTTTTTTGATGGCTTTGTTCATCACTTTTTCGACGTGTTTGACTTGTGTGAGAGCGATTAAGCCGTGGGAGAGGAGGCGGAGGTGGCGGTAGGCGGCGGCCATGTGTGCGAGGATGATGATGAGGCAGAATGCGGGGATGATGGCGATGATGGCTTTGGAAGGGCCGTAGGGCTTGACGAGTGCGTCGGGGATGCGTGAGATGTGGGGTGCGTTGGGGAGGTATTCGATGGTTTTGACGGGGTCGCCTTCGAGGTAGGGATTGGGCGTGTAGGCGACGGATTCGTAGGTGGTGGATTCTTCGGGTGTGCCGCGCGCGCCGCGGTAGATGTAGGTGATTTTGTTGAGTTCGAGGACTTCGTTTTCGCGTTTGGTTTTGAAGGCGGAGGCCTTTTCGACGCGTTTGACTTCACCGGAGACGATGGTGGTTTTGACGGAGGGGCCAAAGCGGTACCAGCTGGTGAGGTCTGTGAAGGGGAGCCAGTACCAGACGAGGATCATGGAGCAGGCGAAGATGATCCAGGCGCCCTGGATGACGCTGGAGCCGAAGTAGACGCGGGCCTGGAGGGGGACGGGGACGTTGCGTGGGGCTGGGCCGGGGACGAGGTCGGGCTTGGCGGGGCGGACATCCATGGCGACGGAGAGGATGCCGGATTGCTCGGTGTCGTTGTCCGGGTCGTATTCGGGTTCGAGGTCGTCGGGGGCGTCGTCTTGGTTTGTTGGCTGCTGGGCCATGGTTGATGCCGGCGTGGTGGCCGGGCCTCCGGGGAAGCCCTGGTGCGCGGATACGGATGTGCGCAAAGGGCGGTTATTGGGTGAGTTAAAGTAATTCTGGGGTCAAGTTATTGAGGGTGTTTAAGCGGTGCGGGGCTGGGGAGCGGGCGGGGTGATGCAGGAGAGTAGGAGGGTGAGAGTTTATACTGCGTGAATCATGATACCCAGCCACGTGTTTGCAACCTATTTTTATCCAGATGTTTTTCCGGTGGAAGCAAGGGAATTGCTTGGGAGCGATGTGGAAAAAGCATGGGAGGACGCGCGGGAGGGGGGGGCGGGGCGGATCCCGGTGCTGATCGGGGCGACGACGGACGGGCAGTGGCTGGCGGGATTGCTGATGTTTTTAGAGACGCTGGAGGCACCCGGAGGCGGGGAGAAGGGAGCCGCGCGGGCGGAACATGTGGGGTCGATTCAACTGCTGGTGGTGGGGAGGCAGTATCAGAATGCGGGGCTGGCGGGTTTTTTGATCCGGCGGGCGCTGAGGGTGGCGGAGAGCCAGGGATGCGCGCGGGTGCGGACGACGGCGGGGTATGGATGCACGGATCACGTGATCATGTATGAGAGATTGGGGTTTTCAAAGGTGGGGATGGGGGAGCATCCGTATCGGATGGGGAAGGGGATATAGTCCAGAGTCCAGAGTCCAGAGTCCAGAGTCCGGAGAGGATTTGGATGTGATCAGGGTTTTTTGATGACTTCGATGCCGTTCATGTAGGGGCGGAGGGCGGTGGGGACGGTGACGGAGCCGTCGGCGTTCTGGTAGAGCTCGAGGATGGGGATGAGGACGCGGGGGCTGGCGACGACGGTGTTGTTGAGGGTGTGGCAGTAGTGGATTTTGTTTTGGGCGTCGCGGTAGCGGAGGTTGAGGCGGCGGGCCTGGAAGTCGTAGAAGCGGGAGGCGGAGTGGGTTTCGCCGTAGGCGTTGCGGGAGGGCATCCAGGTTTCAATGTCGTACTTGGCCGCTTGTCCCTGGCCCAGGTCGCCGGTGCAGACGTGGACGACGCGGTAGGGGAGGTTGAGGCTCTGCAGGAGCTCTTCAGAGTTGGCGAGGATGGCTTCGTGCCAGCGCTTGGATTCTTCGATGTCGTTCTTGCAGATGACGACCTGCTCGACCTTGTCGAACTGGTGAATGCGGTAGAGGCCCTGGGTGTCTTTGCCGTAGGTGCCGGCTTCGCGGCGGAAGCAGGGGCTGGTGCCGACGTAGAGGCGGGGGAGGGATTTTTCCTCGAGTGTTTCTTCCATATGGAAGGCGGTGACGGGGACTTCGGAGGTGCCGACGAGGAAGAGGGCGGGTTCTTCGTTGGTGACGGCGTAGGTTTGTTCGCGTCCGAGAGGGAAGTAGCCTGTGCCGCGCATGGCGGGTTCGCGGACGAGGACGGGGACCTGCATGAGGGTGAAGCCTTTGGCGATCATCATGTCCTGGGCGAGGCGGAGGACGGCCTGGTGGAGCATGGCGCCGGCGCCGAGGAGGAAGTAGGAGCGGGAGCCGGCGAGTTTCACCCCGCGTTCGATGTCGAAGAGGTTGAGTTCGTGGCCGAGGGTGATGTGGTCTTTGGGTGTGAAGTCGAATTTACGGATGGAGCCCCAGGTGCGGAGTTCGACGTTGCCGGTGTCGTCCTTGCCGACGGGGACGTCGGTGTCGGCGGGCTGGGCGCAGCGGAGGAGGATTTCATCGAGCTGGGGTTTGAGGGCGTCGAGCTCGGTCTGGAGGACGTCTTCCTCGACTTTGATGGCGGCGGGGCGTTCTTTAAGGGCCTGGACCTGGGCGAGGATGGCGGCTTTTTCGGATTCGGAGGCTTTGCCGAGCTTACCCATGAGTGGGCCGATCTGCTTGCTGGCCTGGTGCTTTTCGGCGGTGAGGACCTGCTGCTTGGTGAGGATGGCGCGGTAGTGCTTATCGAGCTCAAGGAGGCGCGGGATATCGACTTCGATGCGCTTCTGGGCGGCAGCGGTGAGGTACTTTTCGGGATTTTCGCGCAGGTCTTTGAGGTCGATCATGGTCTGGGCTTTCGTGGACGATGGATTGGTTGGAAGGCCCGGGGTTTCCGGGGGTGGTGATTGTAACGATTGTTGGGGGAGGAGAAGGTATAAGGGACAAGGTATAAGGTATAAGTAACACGAGGATGAGGAGGCAGGGAGAGGGGATCAGGATTTGGAAGAGTGGGGTGTGACGCGTTGTGGTGGGGCTTTTTTCGGGAGGTTTGCGATGCGGATGATTTTGAGATTGATGATGTGGGTGGGGGCTGCGGTGGTGCTGTTGGGGCTGGGCGGGTGTTGGGTGGATGAGGCGAACTCAGAGACGGTGCATGAGAGGTGGATGGTGAGCCTGGATCAGGCAGTGGTGACGGGGGACGGGGTGGTGATTTTGAGCGGGTGTTATGTTGAGCGGGGGGAGGCCGCGCGGAAGGAAGGGCCGGCGAATTTCCGGCTGCAGGTGCCGGTCGGGGTGCTGGCGGAGCCGGATGCGCCTTCGAGCGCCGCGTGGCGGATGAGTTCGGTGTATGGGGAGAAGCGGGTGGTGAAGGAGGGGACGGATGGGGCGATCATCGGTGAGCCGGGGATGGCCAATGGGCTTTCGGTGCTGGCGCGGTGGGAACATGGGGAACTGGTGGCGTTTCCGGTGGTGATGCGGCCGGGAGATCAGCGGATGCCGGGGCCGGGAGACCGGGTGCTGGAGATCAAGCGGCTGGGGTTGCCGGCGGGTGGGAAGCGGGAACTGAAGCTGGCGAAATCGGATGATCCCGAGAGTGATTACCACCGGCTGGGAATGGGGCTGGTGAAGGGGAGCGAGTTGCCGGAGGATATTCCACGGAATCCAGGAGGACCGGTGTTTTTCAGGCGGAGCTATGGGCGGGGGAGCATTGAGGTGTTTTGCGTTGCGCCGGTGCCGGAGAGCGATTTTTACCAGGTGACGATGCTGGTGCTTTCGCCGCGGTTCACGAAGGATCAGTTGTATTTGATTCCGGCGGTGCCACTGGCGGTGGGGGCGGGTGCGGCGGCGGGTGCGGCGATCTGGGTGTATGAGACGCCGGAGCAGTTTCGGGCGCGGACGGAGGCGGAGCGGGATAAGTAGGTGTGTGGGTAAGAACACATGGAAAACCTGATGGCCTGTGCGCCCGGGTTATCGGGTTGTCGCGTTGCCGGGGGGCTCCGAGAGCGCTGATGCGATTGAAGGTCCATGCCCCTGTGGGGCTCGAAACAAGCTCTATGCGCCGCGGCAACCCGCAGTGCGCACAGACCGTCGAAGAATGCTTTTGATTTGGGCAGGTTGGGGGGAATCGATGATGCGGAATTGTGATACCCTTTTGGGGCTTGAGAATCAGATGAAGTTGTTTGCCCGCAGCCACGGAGGGTTTGGGCCATGTGCGGTTTTGCCGGAATAGCGCGGTTTGATCAGGGGCCCATTGAGCGGTCGGTGGTGGAAGCGATGCTGGAACGCGCGGCGATGCGCGGGCCGGACGGGCGGGGTTTGATATTGGCGCTGGGTTGCGCGATGGCGCATGCGCGGTTGAGCATCGTGGACCTGGCGTCGGGTGCTCAGCCGATGTCGACACCGGCGAGCGACCCGCGGGGGCGGCTGCATGTGGTGTTTAACGGGGAGATTTATAACCACCGGGCGCTGCGGAAGTTATTGGAGGTGAAGGGGCATGTGTTCAAGAGCGACCACAGCGACACGGAAGTGCTGCTGCATGGATACCGGGAGTGGGGGACCGGGCTGGCGGGGCGGCTGGAGGGGATGTTTGCGTTTGCGGTGTGGGATGAGAAGAACCGGAAACTGATGGTGGCGCGGGATTATGCGGGTGAGAAGCCATTGTTTGTGCGGTACCTGGCGGGGAACAAGGACAAGCCGGGGGCGGTGGCGTTTGGCTCGACCGTGGCGGCGGTGACGATTCCGACGGCGTCGATGGCGCCTTTGGCGGTGTCGCCGGAGGGGTTATTGGAGTATCTGCGGTGGGGATACACGCTTTCGCACAGCTTGTTTGAGGGGGTGCATGAGGTGCAGCCGGGGAGCGTGGCGACGTTTGAAGAGGGGAAGCCTGTGGCGGTGGAGCGGTATGCGCCGACGGGGCTGGGGGGCGAGCCGCGGGAGTCAGATATGTATGAGCATCCGTTGCGGGCGGTGGACGCGGCGCAGGATGCGCTGATAGATGCAGTGGAGAAGATGCTGGATGCGGATGTGCCTGTGGGCGCGTTTTTGTCGGGCGGGATCGATTCAGGGCTGATCGCGACGTTTGCGCAGGCGCATTTGAAGGCGCTGGGGGCACCGGAACTGATGACGTTCTGCATGGCGATGCCCGACGAGGCGTATGACGAATCTGCGGCGGCGGAGGTGACGGCCAAGGCGCTGGGGACGCGGCATACGACGATTCGGATGGAAGGGGCGCTGGACCCGATTGCGGATTTGCAGATGATCATTCGAGGCATGGGGGAGCCGCTGGGAGATGCTTCGATTTTGCCGACGTATTGGGTGGCCAAGGGGGCGCGGCAGCATGTGAAGACGTTGCTTTCGGGGGATGGGGGAGATGAGCTTTTTGGGGGGTATATGCGGTATCGGGGTTTGGAGCATATCCGGAGGAAGCAGTGGTTTTACAGCAAGTGGCCCAAGCCGTGGTTCGGGCAATATGAAGAGAAGAGCCGCTGGCACAAGATGACGCGGTTTATTGACGCGAGCCGGACGGGGAGCCTGGCGGCGGCGTATGCGTCTTTGGGGCAGGTGATGTCGCCCAAGCGGATCGCGGCACTGGTGCCGCATCTGGCGGAGCGCGACTGGACGCTGGGCGGGATGGGGCAATTGGCGGAGGATCCGCGGTTTGGGGAGGATGCGGCGGCGCGGAAGGATGCGATGGGTTTTGCGCAGCGGGTGGATTTCGGGCGTTATCTGCCGGGGGATTTACTGAGGAAGGTGGATCGGGCGGGGATGCAGAATGGGCTGGAAGTGCGCATGCCGTTTCTGGATGCGGGAATGATCAAGACGGCGCGGCGCGTGCCTTCAGCGTTTCATATGAACCAGGGGCAGACGAAATGGGTGTTGCGCGAGGTGGCGGCGAGGCATCTGCCTCCCGAGATCGTGGCGCGGCCCAAGCAGGGGTTCGCGCTGCCGATCGGGCAGTGGTTCCGTGAGGATTTGAAAGAGGAGTTCGGGGACATCCTGCGGTCGGGGCGGCTGGAGAAGATCGGGGTGCAGCGTGGGGCGGTGGATGCGCTTTGGGAGGAGCACCAGAATAAGGCAGACCGGACGCAGCAGGTGTTTAACCTGGTGGCGTTGGCGGTGTGGTGCGAGCAGACGGGAATTTGATTTGAAGGAGGGTCTGAGGTTCAGGGTCTGGGGTCTGGTCAGAGGGAGGAAGAGGGGGAGTGCTTGGGATTGGTTTCTGGAGAGATGTTTTTGACACAGATTTACACGATTTAATCAGATTTACATGGTCGATTTACTTGAGATTTGGGAGTGGGGTGTATTCGGGAGAGATTGATTTGATTGCGTGGTTGGGATGAAAATTTTTTGGATTGTTATTTGATGATGGTGTTGGAGGCTCAGCATGACACAGCGTGGGTCGAATGAAGTCGTGACATCCATTCACTGTCATTGTTCATCATGGACTCTACGCATTTATGGGGTCTGTTCTTGGCTTGCGGGGTGAATCGGGGATACACTTGCGGGGAGCGGATTCCATGAGTTCTTTTTCGGAGATATACCCGTGCGCGATCAACGTTTGGACAAGCTGGCGAAGGTGATTGTTCACTACTCAACGGGTGTGAAGCCCGGGCAGATCGTGAGGATCACGGGTGAGGCGATCGGGATGCCGCTCATGGAGGCGATTTATGAGCAGGTGGTGCTTGCGGGGGGGCATCCGTTTTTGAAGGTGAGCTCGGATGCGCTCAATGAGTTTTTCTATTCCAACGCGACGGATGAGCAGCTTAAATTTGTGAGCCCACTGGCTTTGGAAGAGGTGGAGAAGATTGACGTTTCCATCGGGCTGTGGGCGGAGACGAACACCAAGGGACTTTCGCGGGTGGACCCCAAGCGGCAGGGGCTGGCGTCTTCGGCGCGCAAGCCGATTTTCAAGATATTCATGGAGCGTGCGGCACGTCCTCATGGGGCGGCTGGAAAGCTGTCATGGTGCGGGACGCTATACCCGACGCTTGCCAACGCGCAGGACGCGGAAATGAGCATGCGGCAGTATGAGAACTTCGTATTCAACGCGGGGCATCTGGACAAGGAAGACCCGGTGGCGGAATGGCGCAAGATTCATAAGTCGCAGGACTTGTTGCGGGCGTATCTGCAGGGGAAGAAGAAGATCCGGTTTCAAGCGGCCAATGGCACGGATTTGACGGTGGACGTGTCGAAGGCGACATGGATCAACTGCTCGGGGCATGAGAACTTCCCGGATGGGGAAGTGTTTGCCGGGCCGAGCCTGGATGCGGAGGACGGCGGGGTGAATGGGCTTGTGCGGTATTCGTTCCCGGCGGTGCATCATGGGCGCGAGGTGCATGACATCGAGATGCTGTTTGAGCGGGGGCGTGTGGTGAAGTTCAAAGCGTCCAAGGGTGAGGATTTCCTCAAGGAGATGCTGGACCAGGATGAGGGGGCGCGGAACCTGGGTGAGATTGCGATCGGGACGAACTACAACATCAAGGAATACACGAAGAACACATTGTTTGATGAGAAGATCGGCGGGACGTTCCATGCCGCGGTGGGTGCGGGGTATCCGGAGTCGGGGAACACCAATGAGTCTGGGCTGCACTGGGACATGGTGTGCGACCTGCGCAAGGGCGGGACGATTGCGATTGATGGGGAAGTGATTTCGCGGGATGGGAAGTTTTTGTTCCCGAACTGGCCGGGGAATACCTGACCGGCCTGGTGGCCGGAGTCGCGCGTCCAGGGTCCTGAGTCCTGGGTCCAAGAGCAGAGTTGTTTAAGAGCGGAGTGTGGGATGTCCGACATTGGACGTGTTGGTGGCGGCGTGGCTGGGGAGCGGGTTTATTTTGGGCGGATGGATTCGCCGATTGGGGAGCTTGAGGTTCGGACGACGGAAGGTTTTTTGGTGGGGGTGGGATTGACGCGGGGGATGGGTGTGGAGATGGGATTATGTGCAGCGGGGGCGTGTGGGCCTTGGGTACTGCATGAGACGGTGCGGCAGCTTGGGGAGTATTTTGAGGGTGGGCGGAGGGAGTTTGAATTGCCGGTCCGGTATGGGGGGACGGAGTTTCAGAACAAGGTTTGGCGTGCGCTGGTGGAGATTCCATTTGGGGTGACACGGTCGTATCTGGATGTGGCGAGGAGGGTGGGGAATCAGAAGGCGTGCCGCGCGGTGGGGCTGGCGAATGGTGCGAATCCGGTGATGATTGTGGTGCCTTGCCATCGGGTGATAGGGGCGTCTGGGAAGCTGACGGGGTTTGGGGGTGGGCTGGAGAATAAGCGTTGGCTGCTGGAGCATGAGGCGGGTGGGCTGTTTTGATCTTTAGTAAAGAAAGGTTGCTTAACAGTTCTTTAGCAGCTGAATTTTGAGAAAAAAGTACATTGACATGAGTTTTGAATTTTATACACTTCGAGTGTCACTTCTTTGGGATTCACACGCAGCTTAAGTATTTTTCACCGCACGGGTGAATCCGTTTTTAAGGATTTTACAGATGAGAAGATCACATTTTTTTGAAGGTGGTTTTACGCTCATTGAGCTTTTGGTTTGCATTTCGATCATTGGGGTTTTAGTGGCCATGCTGCTGCCTTCACTCGCCAGTTCACGCAAAGCGACTTTTATGCAGATGTGCGCGGGGAACCTGCGGCAGGTGGGGATTGGATTTCAATATTACGCGAATGAAAATAAGGACTTTGTGCCTTCTGTCGCCAGCGGATTGAGCTGGGCGGCAACCTTGGGCAACCAGGGGTATTTCGGAGCGCCCGAATATAAAGCGCCGTTGATAACGGCTGGGACGTACAACACTGGAAACTACCGGTGGAAGGTGTACCGGTGTTCGGCGGAGGTGCCCGGTGTCCTGGTGACAAGCGACTGGAGTTACAACGGTGCGGCGACAACCAATTGGGATCATGATTTCACACCGTTGAGCTATATGATCAACTGGTCTACGGCGCTTAACGGGTATGGGGTGCCGATAAAGGGTTGGAGCACACCCAAAGGGTGGTCGCCCAGTGAGGCGATGATTGTGGCGGATGGGAAGCGGTGGGGGTATGGGTGGGCGATGCCTTACTATGAGTGGAATGTGAATACGGGTGGCGATGTGGAGAATTACCAGACGCACGGCTTCAGGCACATTACGCCGAATTCATCTGCGAATTTTCTTTCGATGGATGGGCATGTGGGACTGCGTCAGCACTACAACGGCGGGCAAAATCCTTCGAATTGGCAACAGCTTTGGTGAGGATGTGAGGGCAGGTCGAGGTTCTGGTGTGACTGAATTTCGGTGTTTTAAAAACGAATGTCTGGGGTGGAAAAAGTAAGTGGGATGGAAAAAGTATTGACTTGAGATTTGCGGCGAATAAGCTTGAGGTATCACATCTTCCGGTTTTTTGTTGCGCAGTCAGACATTTCGTCCATCAACTTTTTTGCAGCCCTTTACGGGAAGGAGAATGCCATGACGCATTCACACTCACATCGGTCCGGTTTTTCACTGGTTGAATTGCTTGTGGTGGTTTCGATTGTGGCATTGCTGGTGTCGATGCTGCTGCCGGCACTGGGAAAATCGCGCGAAGTGGCGCGGACGGTGCTGTGCATGTCGCGGATGCGGGACATGCACTCGCGTATCGAGCAGTATCGATCCGACTATAAGAGCTGGTATCCGGTGAATTACATCGGGAACTGGGGTTTTGTGCCGGGGACGACGACGGCGTTTGGGACAACGTTTGTGGACCAGATGGATGACTACATGGGGACTTTCGGGGATACGACGTGGACGAATCGTTCCAGAAAGAATCATTTTTTGTGTCCGTCGGACTATTACCAGCCGGTGGGAACGCCGGGGGCGGATGCAACTGGGATCCGGCTGACGGCGTATATCTCCAATGGATGGCGGGTGACGAATTTCGTGATGAGCGGGGTGTTTGGTTACGGGGATTATGCAACGCAGACGGCGCAGTACAGGCCGCGGCGGGAGATCAAGACGGTGTCGCCATCGACGGCGGTGGTGATGGGTGAGATCTACAGCGTGAGCCCTGTGTTCGGGTATGTGCCAAGCTGGGGGACGGCGAGCATTTTTCCACACAATCAAGGGACAAACGTGTTGTTTGGGGCGGGCAACGTGAAGACGTTCCCTTATGTGAGGACGGCGACGGCGGGGCAGGAGCTTTACATCCAGAACGGGGCGCAGAATGGGCTGCAGTTCTGGTTTCAGTAAAAGTGATGGATGACTTTGCGTTTGAGGGGCAACCCGGCGTGATGCCGGGTTGTTTTTTGAGATGGGAAGGATTTTGGAATTTAGAGAATTCAAGATGATTCAAGCAGAAGTTGAAGGAGCAGAAGCCGAGCCCGTTTTTTCAGATGCAAGTTTTTTCCCCCTGGCAAGATGGGGGTTATCGACAGCGGTCGGAAGGGGTGTGTATGCTGATTTATCGGTTTGAGTATTCATTAAGATTTCAAACGAAAGGGTTTCCATATGATGACCAAGGCAACGGTTTTACTGGCGGGCGTGATGCTGGTGTCAGGGGCTGGATTTGTCGGGGGGTGCTCAGGCGTCAAGGACAATGACGGGAGCAGCCTGACGACGACGACCGGGCAGGCCATCACCGAATCGATGCTGCTGGGCAAATGGGACATCGACGGGGAGCGGACCAACACGGCCAATGGGGATGGGGGGGTGACGGCGATAGCATCGGACGTGGCCAAGGATGTGCTCAGCTCGGGCTGGAAGTTTGAGCCCAACGGGGTGCTGAAGATCGACGCAACGCCAGGCACGCGGACGGGGAGCTACACGATCGCGGGCAACAAGGTGACAATCAAAGATCCCAAGCATGCCGAACAGACGTTTGAAGCGTCATTCCGCGATGGGTATCTGTACATGAAAAACGCGAGCGGGAAGTACAAGGTATTTGAGAAAGACAAGTTCTTTGGCCTTTGAGCGTCAAGACGCCTAAGCTGTGGGACGTGATGTTCTTTTCAAGTAGGGAAGAAGGTCACGTCCCGCCTTTCTCCCCCGAGGGAGAGGCAAAGAACTCAACAACAAGGAAGTTTCAAAGATGCTGAACCGGAAATTATGCCTGATAGGTGTGGCGCTGCTTTCGTTGGGAGCGGGATTCGCGGCCGGATGCTCCAGCGATGGGATTAATGCCAACATCGACGACAACGAAGGAATCCGGCTGACGACGGCTCCGGGCACGGCGCTCAAGGAAGACCAGATCCTGGGCAAGTGGGACCTGGACGGCGAACGGACCGACCTGGAGAACGGCCACGCGGGCGCCGCGGCGCTGGGATCCAACGTGTTTAAGGACATGTTCGGCTCAGGCTGGAAGTTTGAGCCGGCGGGTGTGATCAAGTTCGACAAGACCGGCGGGTATACCGTCGGGTCGTACAAGATCGAAGGGGACAAGCTGCGCATCCGCTACACCTCGGGGACGCGGGATTACGTCTATCTTGCGCATTTTCAGGATGGGTATCTTTACCTGAAAGATGTGGAGACCAAGAGCTACCGCGTGTTTGAGCGGAGCAAGTTTTTTGATTTTTAAGTGAGTGTGTTTTAGAGCTCTAAGCGGGCGGGTTTTTCGTAAGAGAGACCCGCCTGTTTTGTTTTTATTCCGAGGCTGGTGGTGAGGTTGGGGTTGATCGTTTACCACTATGACACTAAGACTCGAAGGTCAGATATGGTGGGATAGAGATGGCTGGATTTAGGGGTGTATTGGAGTGAGTGTGGCCGCGAGCAAGACACGTCTTGGGCTATGCGACTTGGGCTTAAGCCGTGCCACCCGTAATTGGGAGGGGTTATTTTTCGAGGGCTTTGAAGGCGTAGGGGAAGAGGTTCATGATTTCACCGATGTGGCAGACGACCTTGTTGCGGCGTTTGCAGTTGATGAGGGCGAGGTGGCGGGGGGTGTCTAGGGGACCGTCACCGCCGATTTCCTGGAGGACCAGTTCGTCGTTGATGTGGAGGTGTTTGCGCAGGGCGTCGGCATATTTTTCGTCGGCGGTGGCGCTGTAGACGCTGGAGAGGAAGACGGTGGAGGCGTAGGACTGCGGGGCCATGTAGGCTTCGACGTGGGAGGGACGGACGTAGGAGAGGCACATGTCGCAGTAACGCTGGAAGGACTTTTGGAGCTCTTCGTGGTTGTAGGCTTCCTGGCCCATGACGAGGGTGTGCTGGGCGCCGAAGTTCAATAAGAAGAAGTAGGAACCGACGAGGTTTTTGCCGTCGGGATGGATGTGGCCTTTGCCGGTGGCGATGTCGACGGTGAGCTGGTTGGCGTAGTGGCCGTCGGGGCCGACGGCGGAAGCGTAAAGATCCAGGAGATTTTGGGCGGCCTTGCCGTCGGCGGCGTCGCCAGTGAGCTCGTGCTTGACCATGAGGCCCAGGAGTGCGGAGCTCATGGAAGGGGCCAGGCGGGAGGTGCGTTCGTAGCTCTGGTAGACGGCGATGGTGTCGAACATGACCTCACGCGTCCAGGGGTCGCCGGTGAGGTAGTAGTGGAGGCGCTGGGTGATGGGCATGGAGATGCGCCATTCCTTGTCGGCGTCGCCCCAGTGATTGACGTTGTGTCGGGAGCCGGTGCCTTTGAAATTGCCGCGGTGGTAGATGTCGATGTCGCGGTTGTGGCGGGACATTTCGATGGCGGCGCGGAGCCAGTCGTGGCGGCCGGAGCGGAGTGCGGACATCCAAATGGCGTGGTCGGGGAGAGCTTCGCAGTTGATCCAGGCATAGCCGCCGTCGTCGAAAGCCCACTGGTCCTTGTCGGCGTAGTAGGACATGAGCATGTCGCCGAAATTTAAAAGGCCGTACCAGTTGCGGTAGTCGCGTTCGTTGATGATGAAGTCGAGGAGCTTGGCGAGCTGGGCTTCAAGGGATTCAAAGCCTTTGGCGGGAGCGGCGGCGATGGTGCCGAAGACGCCGGAGGCGGCGACGTGGTGAGGTGAGGGAAGGAGGGTGGGCGGGTTTGCCCAGAGGAGGCCGGTTTGGGCTGGGGAAAGGGAGGCGTCTTGCGTCCTGCGTCCTGTGTCTTGCGTCGAAGAAGGAGAGGTCGAAGGGGGTTCGAAGCGGAGGAGGAGTTCGGAGGCTTTGGCGATGCCGGTTGCGCCGTGAGTTTGTGCGGGGAAGGGGCCGCGGCCTGTTTCGTACATGGCGGCACCCCATTTGAAGTCGGAGTAGCGTTTGAAGGAGAGGGGCTCGGTGTCAGGGGGGACTAAGCCGAAGGTGATCTGGCCGGTGTCGGAGTTGAGGGAGAGGGAACGGGGGTATTCCTGCCAGAAGTAGCGCATGGCGGCGGTGATGCCTGAAATGCCGCGCACGGCGTGGGCGGGTGAGGAGAGGTGGACCCAGCCAGGGTTGCGCTGGCCTTCGGCGATTTTGACCCAGGAGTTCTGGGGTGTGGTGCGTTTTTCAAGTTTGTAGAAGGAGGAACCGGTCTGAAGGATGCGTGCTTCGGGGAAGCGGGGGCCGCCGGCGTTGGGTGTGTAGTTTTCAGGTTTTTGAGGCGTGGCGGCCTGGGCGAGGGCGCGGTCGTCGTTGGGGCCGACGGGTTGGGGGATGTCCCAGTGACCTATGCCGCGCTGCTGGGCGAGGGCGAAGGGGGCGTCGGGATGGGCGAGTGCGGTGTGGAGGGTGAGGGAGAAATCAGCGATGGCGTCTTTGTCGGGGTCGCCGAGGTAGATGAGGACGGGTTGGAGACGGATTTCTGGGGTGTCCTGAAGGATTTCCAGAAAGAGGATCATCTCTGCGACCTGTCGGCCATCTTGGGTGAAGAAGCCGGTCATGCGGAGGATGATGCGGTTGTCGGTTTGGGAGGCGATGGAGAGGGAATCAGGCTGCCAGAGCGCGGCGTCGTGCGTCCTGTGTCCTGTGTCCTGTGTCGGCGGTGGAGACGTCGCGTCCTGCGTCCCGCGTCCTGGGTCCTGTGTCGAAGAGGAAGAGGTTGAAGAGGTTGAAGAAGGAGGGGTGAGGGTGATGGAGGCGGTGAGGCCGGGGCCGGTGAGCAGGTCAGAGTAGGCAGGAGGCTGGGAGGGCGAGGCGTGGTTGAGGGCGATTTTCAGGAGCGGGGCGGGGGCGGTAAGGTCGACGTGGAGGTCGAGGAGGGAGGTGGTGATGTGGGCGTGAGTGGGTGAGGCCTGCGCGGTGATGGTGGGGCCGGCGGGGGTGTTGGTGAGGAGGAGTTGGGCGGTGGTTTGCTGAGAGGGGGAGAGGTTCACCAGGCCGGAAAGGTGGAGCCATTTGATGCTGCCGTCGGGCCAGAATGCGGCGGGGGTACCCAGGAGGCGGGCAGAGTGATCAGGGAGGGCGAGGGTGAGCCAGCCGGCGTCTTGCGGTTGAAGTGCGCCCTGGGGAAAGGGGATGCCGGTGAAGATGGGGTGATTGGATCTTTCAACCCCGGTTGTTTCATTGATGGATACTTCGCAGAGGAGGCGTGTTTGAGGGTTCAACTGGGTATTCTCCGAATCGAGTTAAGGCAAAAACAAACCAGCTTGATCTTACTGGTGTGGGGTCATGAGGCAAATGGAAGAGAAAGAAAGTTGCACAAAAAAGGATTGGTTTATGGGGCAAGTGAGGTTAGTTTGATATATCGTTTGGAGTTGAGGTTTTTCATTTCTCAAGGTGTGGAGTGATTTATGGGTTTACGGAATGTGGTGCGGGCGGGTGCGTTTACATTGGTGGAATTACTGGTGGTGATTGCGATTATCGGGGTGTTGGTGTCGATGCTGTTGCCGGCGGTGTCTGCTTCGCGGGAGGCTGCACGGGCGATGATCTGCGCGGGGAAGATGCGGCAGGTGGGGACGATGGCGATGAGCTACAGCATCGACAACACAAACCATTTGCTGCCGTGGCTGTTGACGGATTTTGATCCTGCGTTGCCGCAGAGCTTGATTGCGACGGGGCGTTGGGAGGCGGGGCGGCGATGGTCGGGGTTGCTTTCAGTGAATGGGTATGCGCCGATTACGGAGTTATTGCCGAACACTGGGACGGTGGCGACGGAGACGTATTGGGAGGGAAATTTGAGAAGGTCGAGCGTATTTTTGTGTCCTTCTGGTCGGTACTTCGGCGCGGCTGCGAGCAGGACGTTTGGGGCGTGGAGTGAGCGGGTGTGGCCCAATGGAAAGGGGCAGTGGGACGCGAAATCGGTGGATATCGTGGATATGCACCTGGACAACTATCGTGTGCCGATGAATACGCCATACTCGTTTGCGGGGCAGACTGTGGCGCGGAATGTGGCGTCCTATCAGGTGAACCGTCATGGTGCCAAGATGATTACGCAAAATGGAATTACGGGATATGTGCCCAAGAAGCAGATCACTGGCGGGGGCGCGTTGTCCAATATCGTGTTCCTGATGGAGGCGCACTATGACTTGACGGGGCGTGAGATCGATATGGATGGAGAGCAGCCGTTTAACGTGTTTACACCGACGATATCAGCGGTGAGGGAGTTTCGGATTCCGCATCGCGACACGGCGAATTTCCTGGCGATGGATGGTCATACGGGAACGGTGCTACGCAAGCATTTCGGGACGCCGTTTAAGGCGGAGCGGCCGTTTGTGTTTGGGGATCTGTGATGGTGGGTGGGCTGGGTCAAGCGCCCTGGGGCGGAGTGGGGGCGGGCGGTGATGCGGGTTCGACTGGAGGGGTGGTTGCGGCCGGTTTGGCTGGAGAGGTTTTAGTGACGGGTTTTATGGCGGCGGCGCCTGGGGCTGCGGGTTTTACGGCTGCGGCTCCTGCTGCGGCTGTGCCGGCGGGCTTGGCGACAGGGGCGGGTTTGGCTTTGACGGGAGGGGCTTTGGCGGCGGCGACTTCGTCGGTGATTTTTTTGATGGCCTGAGCGATCTGGGCGCAGCCGGCTTTGAGGTAAGCGGGTGCGGGGCCGAGGGCGTCCATGGAGCCGGGGGTGAATTCGAGGAAGACGGGGAGATCCAGTCCTAGGCCCATCAAGCGGCGGATGTATTCATCGATGCGGGCTTCGCCGTGACCCAAGGGCATATAGCGGGCAGGGCCGCCTTTTTCGACGTCGCTCAAGATGACGCCGGCCAGATGGGTGTTGAGAGTGGAGAGCGCCTGGGCGGGCTGGTCGCCTGCGAGGGTGGCCAGGCCGGTGTCCAAAAGGAGGCCGACGTGCTGCTCCATGTCGTTGAAGAGGTGCCAGAAGGTGCGGTAGCCGGGGTGGTAGCGGTCGTTGGAGAGGACGAGGGTGATGTTGTGGTTTTGGAGGAGGCGGGCGAGGTTGTCGAGATCTCTGGCGGCTTGGCCGTGCGAGAAGGGCATCTGGGGTGGGAGGGGAAGCGCGAGGCGCTTGATGCCGGCGGAGGCGCAGTATGCGATGGTGGCGGCGAGGGCCTGGGTGTAAGCAGGGTGGTTTTTGAGTTCACCGGTGGCGATGGCGGGGAGGTTGACGCGGGCGGCCCAGACGGGGACTTGGGCGGCATGGGTTTTGAGTTGGTCGGGGGGGCAGGGAAACATGGGGGCGTCGGAGCCGATTGAGCCGTGCAGGAGGAGGGATTGGCAGGCGGCGTCCTTGGCGAGGGCGAAGGTTTGGGTAGGTTCTGCGGGGAGGCCCAGGGTGGTGATACCCAGTTGAAGCGGCATGGTGAATCCTGCGGTATTTGTGGAGTCTTTGTGCGGTTGGACCTGAGATTGTAATGGGTTGAGGGTCGCGGTGTTGGAGAGAGTTGGCGTGGCGTTTGACGTTTGAGGTGGTTTGAGCTAAACTTTCTCCTCCACAAGACGGGGTATAGCGCAGTTTGGCTAGCGCGCTTGACTGGGGGTCAAGAGGTCGTGGGTTCAAATCCCGCTACCCCGATTTAAAAAGACCACTGCTTTTGAAGCAGTGGTCTTTTTAATTAGAGCAGGAGAGGGGAACTATCAGGGTGGTGTGGCGGGTTTGGGGAGATCGATTTGTGGGAAAGAGCGGGCGGAGAGGGTGGGGAGATGGACCCATTGGATTCGTTTGATTTCGAAGGTGGTGGGCTGGCGGTGTTGGCGGAAGGAGGGGAGCAGGCCGAGGGCGATGGGGGTGGCGGGGTCGATGGGGAGTTGCTGGGAGAGGGAGCTGGCCATTGAGGTGGGGCCGGGACTGGTACCGGAATTGGGGCCTGAGCCGAACACGCAGACGAAGTCTGCCAGGGGGAGGATGACGGTGGTCCATTGGCCGTTGAGGAGGGCACGGCGGGTGTGGTAGAAGGCGTAGGACTGGTCGATGGAGGCGGGGCGTGTGAGGTAGTAGTCGAAGGCGTTGGCTTTGTCGGAGCGCCAGGATTCAGGGGGGCGGAAATGGTCGAAGTTCAGGGGCGAGGCGGGTGGGGAGGCGTAGAGGACCCAGTCGACGGAGAGTTCGACGAGGGGGAGGCGGTTGGAGGCGCGGATGTCGATGGCGATGGCGTTTGCGGCTGGGGCGGGAGTGAGCTTGATGCCGGTGAAGGCGATTTCTTCCGCGCCTTGGTGCTCGATGGTGAGGAAGCCTTCCTTGCCGTCGGCGTTTTTGGGGGTGTGACTGAAGAGGGGCGGCTTCCAGGTGGGGCGGGTGGGTTTGAGGGGGGCGTTAAAGTCCGCGGGTTCGTGGGTGGCGGCGAAGACCTGGTTGAGGGAGTCGGGATTGGCGAAATCCGCAATGGGGGCGATGGGTTTGATGTCCTGCGGGGGGAAGGTGGGGTAGGGTTTGCCGCGGTTCTGGGTGAGGAGGTCGATGCGCTCAATGAGGAGCGTGCCGACGGAGCCTTTGTGGATGTAGACGCCCATGGGCTCCTGAATCCAGCGGGTGTAGTAGATGACGGGGGCGTTTTTGCCGAAGCCTGCGCGGCGGAAGTTGCGTGTGAGGTTGTCGTGGAGGGAGAGGGTGACGGTGCGCCACTCGGGGGTGTCTTTGGCGGTGAGGGTGACGGATTGGGTTTGAACATCGCTGTGGCCGAAATAGATGGTGGGGCCGCCGACAGAGAGGGTGATGGAGCCGTCGAGGACGCGGCAGCGGAATGCGACGGCGTCGGCGGTGGGAGGGAGGAGATCGGGGCCGATGATGAAGGCGCGGTAGGCGTCGATTTTGTCCCAGGGGAGCTGGTCGGTGACGGTGAGGCGGAGGGCGCGTTTGCCGTCGGTTTCGACGACCTGCATCTGGGAGAATTTGAGGGCGTTGTTCTTAACGTCGGCGGGCCAGCTCCAGAGAGTGATGGCGGGGGCGGGAGGGCTGGTGGGCTGCTGGGTGTAATCCCGGAGGACGGAGAGGGTTTTGGTTTCCTCAACCGCCGTGTTTTGAATGTCGGCGGAATGGGCTGTGGAGGAGGCCAAGAGCAGGAGGACGAAGGTGAGGAGAAGGCGGATCGTCATGGGATGGATCCATTACGTTTGAGGGCCAGCGAGGAGAGCGAGGGCCTGGTCGATGGGGATATCGTGGCGTTTGCGATTAAGGAAGTAGGAGGTGTGGGTGTAGCCGGCATGGCGCATAGCGGCGAGGGCCTGGGGGAATTGGTCGCCGACGCGGGAGGGGATGTGGGAATCCGAGCCGATGACGATGGGGATATTGCGCTCGCGGGCGGCGGCGAGGATGGTTTGGCCGGGGTTGAACTCGGAGATGCTTTTTTGTAGCCCGGAGGTGTTTAACTCCATGGCTACGCCGGTTTTAGCGATGCGATCAAGGCAGTTGAGGATATGGTCGAAGATGAGATCAAGCTGCCAATCGCGGGTGTAATTGTTTTTGATGAGGTCGGGGTGGGCGAGGGTGTCGAACAGGCCGGTTTCGGCGGCGATGGCGAGGTGTTCGAAGTAGAGTTTCTGGTTGGAAATGGGGTCGTTTGTCCAGAATTGGCGCTGATATTCGCCGGTATGGGGGTGAATGGAGCCCAAAATGTGATGAAAGGGGGCCCAGGTGAGTTGGTCTTTCAAGAAGGGTTCCAGGCCGGGCCAGTAGTCGCATTCGAGGCCGAGGCGGACGTCGGTGATGCCTTGCATGGCGTCAGTGGCGCGCTGAACGAGGGCGACGTATTCCTTGAATTGGCCCATTTCCATGCGGATGGAGGGGGAGAGGTTGTCGGGGAGGGGATTATGGCAGGTGATGATGATGCCGGTCAGGCCACGCATGCGCGCGGCGCGTGCGTATTCCTCAGGCTCGCCTACGGAGTGCTTGCACAGAGTTGTATGCATGTGGCCGTCGTAGAACTTGGGCGAGGTGGAGGTCAAAGGCAGGTCTTTCGATGGGGCTTGGCTGTTATGTCATTGTAGTGAGGGCATTTGGGAAAGGGAGGCAGAGCGCGGGGGAAGCAGGAAGGGGACGGTGAGTCGCTGGATTGTTGCAGTTCAATAGATCAACAAGCCACGACTTGAGCTGCATGACTTGGGCTCAAGCCGTGGCCTCCGGCTGGTTTCTGCCCCTGTCCCGGTCTTGGAAAACCAACGGGATTCCGGGGCAGTTGAGTACAACAGCCCCAGGCACCGAGGCTGGTTTTTTTGTGGTTCATTCGTCCGACGAGCCACTGGCGCAGACGCCAGTGGCTCGGGGAAGGATGTAGAAATCAGATGGAGAAATCGGAGAAGACGCGGACCTGGCGGGGAGTGAGCCAGGCGGGATTGCCGACGGTGATGCGGATCTGCTTGTAACGGTCGTGGGAGATTTCGGCGTGAATGGGTTCGCCCTGATCGCCCTGGAGTTCGACTTTGACGAATGGCCCGGCGGCCTGGATGCGCAGTACGGTGGCGCGGACGGCGGCGAGGTTCGGGGGGGTATCGAAGATGTCCAGGTCGTGAGGACGGACGAAGACCTGTTTTGCGCCGGAGGCTTCTTTTTCCTGGCCGGGGGATTGAAGGCTGGTGGCCTGGTCGCCGCGGGCGTGGAAGAGGTTGACGTTGCCCAGGAAGTTCATGACGAAGGGGTTGGCGGGCTTGTGGAAGACTTCCTCAGGGGTGCCGACCTGCTCGATGCGGCCCTTGTTCATGACGACGATGCGGTCGGCGACTTCGAGGGCTTCTTCCTGGTCATGCGTGACGAAGAGGCTGGTGACGTGCAGCTCATCATGGAGGCGGCGGAGCCAGCGGCGAAGCTGCTGGCGGACCTTGGCGTCCAGTGCGCCGAAGGGCTCATCAAGCAGGAGGACTTGAGGTTCGATGGCCAGGGCGCGGGCGAGGGCGACGCGCTGGCGCTGACCGCCGGAGAGCTGGGAGGGGTAGCGCTCGGCGAGGCCTTCGAGCTGGACGAGGGCGAGGAGCTCAAGGACTTTGGCTTTGATTTTCTCGTTGGAGGGACGGGTAGCGCGGGGTTTGACGCGCAGACCGAAGGCGATGTTTTCAAACACGGTCATGTGCTTGAAGAGGGCGTAATGCTGGAAGACGAAACCGACGCGGCGGTCGCCGACGGCGACGCCTGCGACGTTCTCCGCATTGAACAGAATGCTGGTGTTGCTGTTGTCATCGGGAACTTCAAGGCCGGCGATGATGCGTAGTAGGGTGGTTTTGCCGGAGCCAGAGGGGCCCAGGAGTGCGACGAGCTCGCCATCGGGGACTTTGAGGCTGACGTTATCGAGGGCTTTGAAGGCGCCGAATGTTTTGGTGACTTGGATGGCTTCGATGCTCATTAGGCGTCTCCTTCTTTATCGGCGGTGGCTTCACGCAGGGACTTGGAGCCAAAGTGTTCGACAATGGTTTTGGCGATGAGGGTAACAAGGCCGAGGGCGGCGAGGATGGTGGCGCAGGCGAAAGCGCCGGCGGTCTGCATATCCGTGTATTGGAGTTCGACGTGGAGAGGGAGAGTGACAGTTTCTCCGCGGAGGCTGCCGGCGACGACGGCGACAGCGCCGTATTCACCCATGGCGCGGGCGTTGCAGAGGATGACGCCGTAGAGGAGGGCCCATTTGATGTTGGGGAGGGTGACGCGGAAGAAGGTCTGGAAGCCGGATGCGCCCAGGACGAGGGCGGCCTGTTCTTCGTCGGTGCCTTGCTCTTCCATGAGGGAGAGAACTTCGCGGGCGACGAAGGGGAAGGTGACGAAGATGGTGGCCAAGACGACGCCGGGGACGGCGAAGATGATTTTGATGTCGTGCGCCTGGAGCCATGCGCCCAGGGGGGCGTTTTTGCCGTAGAGGAGGATGTAGATGAGGCCGGAGATGATGGGTGAGATGGCGAAGGGGATATCGATAAGGGTGATGAGGATGTTGCGCCCCCAGAAGCGGAACTTTGCCAAGCACCATGCGGCGGCGATGCCGAAGACGGTGTTTAAGGGGACGGCGATGCCGGCGGCCAGGAGGGTGAGCCAGAAGGCGGAGCGGGCATCGTGTTCCGAAATGGCTTCGATGAATTTTTCATAGCCGGCGCTGAAGGCTTCACTGAGTACGGCATAGAGGGGCAGGAGGAGAAAGAGGCCGAGGAAGCCGATGGTGATGGCGATTAAGAGGTAGCGGACAAATAGCGGCTCACGATGTGCGTGATTGGCCTTGCCTTTGGCTCTGAGTTTTCCTGCGACGCCTGCCATGAAAGTCCTTTTGGGGAACGATTAAATCAGAGAGAAAAGAACACCTTCATCCAGCTCGGTCCCCGAAGGTACCGGGCCACCTTCCCCCTGAGGGGGAAGGGTTTTAAGCGGTCAGCGGTGGCGGTGGCTGGACCACCACTGGAGGATGTTGATGGCGAGCATGATGGCAAACGATGCCACGAGCATGACAACGGCAATGGCGGTTGCGCCGGAATAGTCGTATCCCTCGAGTTTGATATAGATGAGGAGGGGGGCGATTTCGGTTTTATTGGGGATGTTGCCGGCGATGAAGATGACTGAGCCGTACTCACCCAGGGCGCGTGCGAAGGAGAGGGCGAAGCCGGTGAGGAGAGCGGGGACGAGGGAGGGAAAGAGGACGCGCCAGAATGTTTTCCAGCGGGAAGCGCCGAGACTGGCGGCGGCTTCTTCGATTTCGCCGTCGAGCTCGTCAATGGCGGGCTGGAGCGTGCGGACGACGAAGGGAAGGCCGATGAAGGTGAGCGCGAGTGCGATGCCCCAGAAGGTGTAGACCGGGGATGGGATGCCGAATTTGGCCAGGAGGCTGCCGAGGATTCCGTTTGCGCCGTAAAGGGAGACGAGCGCCAGGCCGGAGACGGCGGTGGGTAGTGCGAAGGGCATGTCGACGATGGCGTCGAGTATTTTGCGTCCCCAGAAGTCGTAGCGGGTGAGCGTCCAGGCGATGATGAAGCCAAAGAGGGCGTTGACGACGGCGGCGACCATGGAGGCGCTGAAGGAGAGCTTAAGGGAGGCGAGAACCTGAGGGTCTTTAATGACTGCCCAGAAGTGGGAAGGGCCATCGGAAAAGGCCTTGAGCCAGAGCGCGCCCAGGGGGATGAGGACAATGATGCTCAGATAGAAGACGGTGTACCCCAGGGTGATCCCAAAGCCGGGGAGGACGCTGAATTGTTTGAGTTTGGGGGGCATGCGAGGGGGGGATTATCGGCGAAGATGGGTTCTGGGTCTTGGGTCTTGGGTTCTGGGAAGGAAACTTGTCTTGGGTCCTGCGTCCTATGTCTTGCGTCAATGAGAAATAGGCCAAGAGCCTTCTGTTGGTAAAAACGATCCGGCCCTGGTCGAAAGGTGCCTGTTCGACCAGGGCCGACGCGATGGTTAGCTGGATTTACTTTGCGGCGGGCTTGTAGATCTGGTCGAAGACGCCGCCGTCGCCGAAATGGAGGGGCTGGGCTTTGGACCAGCCGCCGAAGACTTCATCAATGCTGAAGAGTTTTACGTCTTTGAAGTTTTTGGCATATTTGGCGGCGATTTCAGGATCGCGGGGGCGGTAGAAGTTCTTGGCGGCGATTTCCTGGCCTTCTTTGGAGTAGAGGTGATTGAGGTATTCCTTGGCGATTTCCGTTGTGCCGTGCTTTTCAGCGTTTTTGTCGACGACGGCGACGGAGGGCTCGGCAAGGATGGAGACGGAGGGGGTGACGATTTCGAACTTGTCTTCGCCGAATTCCTTCAAGGTGAGGACGGCTTCGTTTTCCCAGGCGAGGAAGACGTCGCTGGGGACGGTCTGCTTGGCGAAGGTGAGGGTTGCGCCGCGCGCACCGGTGTCGAGGACGGGGACGTTTTTGAAGAGAGCTGCGACGAATTCGCGGGCCTTGGCGTCGTCATTGTTGTTGTTCTGGAGGGCATAGCCGTAGGCGGCCAGATAGTTCCAGCGGGCGCCGCCGGAGGTTTTGGGGTTGGGGGTGATGACCTGGACGCCGGGCTTGACGAGGTCGTTCCAGTCCTTGATGTTCTTGGGATTGCCCTTTTTCACCAGGAAGACGATGGTGGAGGTGTAGGGGGCGGAGTTATAGGGGAGCTCTTTTTGCCAGTCGGCGTTGAGGAGCTTGGCCTTTTCGGCCACGACGTCGATGTCGTAAGCGAGAGCGAGGGTGAGGACGTCGGCTTCGAGGCCGTCGATGACGGCGCGTGCCTGCTTGCCGGAGCCGCCGTGGGTGACTTTGAGGGTGGCTTCCTTGCCGGTCTTGGCTTTCCAGTAGGCCTGGAAGGCCTTGTTGTATTCCTTGTAGAGCTCACGGGTGGGGTCGTAAGAGACGTTGGTGAGTTCCTGAGCCAGAGCGGGGACGGCAGAGACGGCGATTGCGAGGCCGGCGGCTGCGAGGGAGAGGAAGGTACGCTTGGAGAAGAGAGTGGACATGGTCTTGATTGCCTTTTGTCGTAATGACGACTTGTTTAGTGGGTTATTAGTCGAAATAAAAAAGAAGTGTTCGGGAAGGGTCAGTTACGGTTGTTTTGGCTGGTACAACAGTATTGGGTCATGTCTTTGTCTCGTTTACTGGTTGAATGACGACTGGTTTAGTGGATGAATAATAAGGGATGGGATTTGAATGTCAAGTAGATTGGTCGTCATTCGGGAAATGTGGAAAAAGATGGGTTGTGGGTCTTGGGTTCTGGGTTCTGTCACAGAGAGGAGGAGTTAGAGGCGGGCTGGGCCGGGGGAGGTGGGGAGGGAGTTTGGGGGGTGTTTTAGGTTGGGGGCGAAGGCGGATTCGGGGAGGGCGAGGGTGGGGGCGGTGATGCGGGTGATTTCGTTGAGGACGCTGTCGCGGGACAGGCCGCGGTAGGAGGGGGAGGCTTGGGCGAGGTGTTTGATGGCGGTGGCGGTGACGGCGCGCACGCCGCGGGCGTTGCCGCGGGAGTGGTGGACGAGGATGACGGCGAACTGGACGATGGCCTGGGCGAAGTGTTTGTCGGGCCCGGATTCGAGGTGCCAGAGTTCTTCCCAGACTTCATGTGCCTGGAAGTGGTCGCCGGAATTGAAGAGGGAGAGGCCGAGGGTGAAGAGGGAGTCTGGGGTGGTGGGGAGGTCTTGCATGGGTATGGAGCATTGTCGGAGGCGGAGAAGATTTTTACCACGAAGACGCGAAAGCACGAAGTTTTAGAGAAAGGATTGAAGCAAGCGCGGGTTGGAGGAGATAAGGCAGATGTGGTGGTTTGAGAGGGTTTGAAGAGGCGGAGTTTCTACAGGAT